>CAXUEY010000050.1:0-8184 GCA_964250225.1 uncultured Ktedonobacteraceae bacterium
TAGCCGCAAGTGATGCTGCACAGGTGCAAGAAAGCACCGATCTCAATGAAGAGGTCCGCTTCGAGCATCAACAAGTAGACGAACAACGAACCCAGGAAGCACAAAATAATACCCCAACGGACACCAATCCGCAACCAACCAACGAGCCACAGCCCACGAATGAGCCACAATCGACCAACGAGACGCAACCGGTGACCAATGAGTCGCAGCCAACCACCGTTAAAGGGTTGACCAATACGGCAAGTGAGATGCGCAATCGCTCTGGGAATACAGCCGTTGCTACCTCAAACGTTACTGATTTTGAGGGTAACCCTATTGATAATTCCAATGGTCCTCCAGCACCAAATCAAATAGGGAATACAAACACGGCTACGAATTGGTATGGTGGACAGTGCGCCGAGACTGGTTGTGCTGGTAACATTGCACGTGCGTTGGATAATGGTGGAGCAATAGAGGATGGGAGTGGAATTATTAAAATAGGTATGAGCCACGAGGCTAATATACCACCGTGTCCCGATTGTATGAAAAACATGCAAGCTCTGGCCGATTATACTGAAACGCCAGTTCTTGTTGGCTATTATACAGTCACAACAAGATTCACAATCAGGCTATTTTGGCCGATTAGTCTGCCTTTCCCTTTTTAGCAGATGCAGTGTTCGATGTTTCGTAGACTAAGTCGTGTATCCGCTAAGTAAGGAAGTGATACACTAAGTAGGTCATCTGGCAAATAAATGGCTTTGAAAATTAGCTTTCCAAGCTCGATGAGCGCTTAATTCATAACAAAGCCATTTGTCAGATGATCTGCTTAGTACAATCAAGCAATGTGTTGGAAAATGAGTTTGCTCACCAGTAACACACAATATCAGGAAAATATTGTGAGTGTACTTTAGGAGGATAGTTACACGTCTGCTTACTATCCGAGCTTATACTGAACCTTCGGAAAGAGCACTTCTGAGAAGCCCCCCGGCTTGAGTGGTGAGAAGTGCTTACATATATGAAAGGGGTATGGTACGTTGGCTAATCATCCTGCTCTTCTTGATTTACGTGGACACTTCTCTGATCCTCTTGCCCCTGAACGGGATCAAGAATTAAAGTATCGTTTAAATGGAATTGTAGATGTTTTTCCTATTACTGACGAATATGCTGTAATAGTTTCTCAAGATAGCGTGAACCTTCTCAACCTTCCGAAACAGGAAATTCTCTGGAGTATCCTGACTCATCAACCTCTTTTTGCTTCGGCTTTAGATATCAATCACAGTCTCCTGGCTTTGGCACTAGCTGAACAGATAACACTTTGGGATCTTCATAGTGGCCGAGTCGCCCATCGTTTCGATATGAACACTGACCGTGTGACATATCTCACTTTCAGCCCTGATGGTACGCTCATGGCTGTTGCACCTTATCAGGATGGCGTGCAACTGTGGGATCTTGCCACTGGTCACGTGTTGCAGACGTTGGTTGATAAAGATCATCCATCTCATGGAACAGCGAAAAGTATGGCTTTTAGTCCAGAGGGACAATTTCTGGCCGTTGGTTATCAAGAGGGACGGCATGTGTGGCTGTGGCATATTGTTGATGGGCAACTGCTACGGATCATGGAAGAAGATCCTTTGACGGCGAGAATTTATGGGCTCGCTTTCAGCCCTGATGGCTCTTTCCTTGTTGGGAGTGATTTTAATAGTGACCCTGAAGAAGAGCAGATAGATGTATGGGAGGTAGCGAGTGGAAAATTAATCGAGGGGTTTGCACGACAAGGATGGCTTCCTACTTTTAGTTTGAATGGTCAATATATTGCTGCAACTTCTATGCTTTTTTCTCCTGGAAAAATCTCTTATATCTTAGATGTATGGGATTTTGCTAAACGACGTTTACTCTGGTCAAATGATGTACATACCAACAGTGTGAGGCAACTTGCTTTTACTCCAGATGGGAAATTTCTCATTTCTGTGAGCGAAGACAATACAGCCCGTTGGTGGAATGCTACAGATGGGCGAGAGGTGTATCGTCTTGAAACAACTCCCAATGTAATAAAAGGTGAAAGAAAGTTCAGCGGAATATTCACCCAAGACGCGTCTTTCCTTGCTCTAGTAGCTACAGATGGGAAATTTCGTTTTTGGAACACTGATGGAACATTGTTATCTACATCTCATATTTCGCCACTTGAAGGTATTGCTGTTCAGAGTAGAGAGAGAGTTGCTTCATGGGAATATTCGCCATTTCATGCAACTTTTCTGTATATTTTACATCCCAATCACACAGTAATACAACGCTTAAAATTTCCCTTTCACCTTGTACAATGTGCTGTATTTAGCCCTGACAGTGAGTTTATTATTGTAGGGTTAATACATGAAAAGACAAAGGAGGCTACTGTTGCTATTTGTCATATTGCTAGCCAGAAGGTGCTGCAAACCTTTATAGGGCATACTGACCGCATCCTTTGTGTGGCATGCCACCCAGATGGCGAAATAATTGCTTCAGGAGCGGAAGATTGTACCATACGCTTATGGGAGAAACAGACAGGAAGACTATACCATGTTCTTCAAGGACACACTCAAAATATTACCTGTTTAGCATTCAGCCCTGATGGAAATATGCTTATCTCAGGAAGTGAGGACAAGACAGTTCGAGTATGGGAGATCGCCACAGGCCGTTTGCTTTATAGCCTTGAGGGTCATAAAAATGGGATAGTCAATGTAGCATTCAATTCGGATGGACAATATATTGCTACAGTAGACCAGGATCAATACGTTCGCCTTTGGAAAAGAGATGGAAAAACATTTGTATTTAAAACGGGATCTGAACCCCTTACGCTCATAGCACATCGAGCATCCTCTCTCACAGGTGAACCTCTTTCCCCTATATTACAACAGGAAGGCTTGCATTTTTGGACATTTACATCTGAGGGAGATATGTATCAATTGGCACAAGAGAATACACAAGTGCTGGATATTGCTTTTCAAGAAAATAACTCATTAATAGTATCTGGATATAACTGTGGTGGAATCCGTATTTGGGATTTAGGACGGGTAGATCTCTCGAAAATATAACACTTTAGGGCAACATGCTATCTTGACCGTTTTGAAATACAGCAGCCCCATCGGTCAGAAGATAGGCTCCATGAAGTTTCATTGGAAATCTGGCTGCGTCCTTTAGAAAATGAGGAGGAGGATGCTCGGCGATTACATTTATCCTTCTCTGGTGTCAAAAGCATCAAAGTAGCATTTGGAGGCTTTATGACGCTTCCAATGATCACCATTCACTCTATCCGTCACTTTCAATGGGAGGGGCTTTATTACAGTGTAGAAGATGCCGAGACTGCTGCATTTTCTTTTTTCTGTAGAGACTTTGAAGCTCGTCTTGAAGAAAGAAGCGTCTGATAATCGCTCGCTTATACAAGAAGAAGTGAACTTAGTGCTTTATGACAGAGAGGTATAAAGCAAATGAGAAAGGGTGCCATAGTATGTGGCGAGAATTTATCCGAGATCTCAAGCTAACCGCACAATATCCCATAGAGATAGAATTTGCGAATGGAGTGAATGATGGACAAATAATGGCACTAGAGAGAGAATTGGGAATTACTCTGCCTGAAGACCTCAAAGCGCTGCTGTATGAATCAAATGGCGTAAGTGATCAATATGGCCTGGGAATTGTTTGGCCGCTGGAGGAAATAGCTCAATATAATCAAGAAATGCGTACTTTACCTCATTACCAAAATTTTTACATGTCTTTCATCGATTTGCTGTTCTTTGCTGATGCTGGTAATGGAGACCGCTTCGCTTTCCCTATTTTTCAAGGGGTGGTACAGCAAGCGCCTGTTTTTGCCTGGGATCATGAGGACGATGCCAGAAGAGTGATTGCTTCTTCTCTCAAGTCATATTTGGAAGGATGGTTGTGTGGGGAAATAAGCGTATAAATCGCTTTCACATTTAATCGTTACGGAGGCGTCTTGCAAATCTCACAATCACCATCCGGCAGGTCGCAAAACGCTCACTGCGTTTCCTCAGCACTCAAACACAGCGCGCAGCTCTCCGCAATAGGCCAGCAGGTGTTTGAAGAGGGTCAGTTCTTCCAGGGCGCTGGCGTTGCCGACGAGGATGAGTTTGCGCTGGGCACGGGTGAGGGCGACGTTGAGGCGATGGGGATTGGTCAGGTGCTCGCGCAACTGGCTCTCGGCTGGCGGCGTGCTCGCGGTGGCGAAGGAGATGATGATGATTGAGCGTTCGCCGCCCTGGAAACGGTCCACGGTGTCGATGCTCAGCGGTGTGTCGAAGGGCAGGGCGGTCCAGCCACTGGCGGCATCGTCGCTGAAGAGATGACGGCGCAGGTTGGCTACCTGGGCGCGATAGGGCGCAATCACGCCGATCTCGTCCTCACCCACACCACGCGCTAGCAGGCCGGCGATGACCTCGCGCACCACACGCGCTTCGGCAGTGCTCATCTTGAACTCGGCCTCTCCGCTCTCACCACGCACGTCGAGGAAGAGCAGGGGCAGATCGGCGCGCATGGCCTGGAGTACAGCTCCCTGCACGGATGGGCTCCCTGGCAGCGCTTTGAGCAGGCTCAGCCGCCGCCTCGCCACAGAGTAATGGGCGCGCAACTGGCCGCGATAGAAGAGGCGCGAGGCAAACGTGGAGATGGTTTCGTGCATGCGGTACTGCACGCGCAAGGGCACACACGCGCTGACCTCCTGCTCGTGTTCGCGCAGATACTCTTCATCCAGGCGTTTGAGCTGCCCAAAGAGGGAAGTGCCCAACTCCTGCGCACCAGCCTCTTTATTGAGCACCAGCGGCGGCAACTGCTTTTCATCACCAACCAGGATAAAGCGCCGGGCAAAACGTAACGCGCCCAGAATAGCGGGAATAGTCAACTGACCGGCTTCGTCGATCAGCGCCACGTCGAAGTCCAGCAACGCATCGGCGCGCAGTGTGTGGGGCGAGGATGGCGCGTACTTGTCCGAAGACCAGGTGGCCGTAGTTGATGCCACGACGGGGCTACGGCGCAGCAATTCGCGAATCTCGGTATTGGTCCATGTAGTACCCGCAGGCGTCTCAGAGGCGCTGAGAACGTCCCACAGATGTGGGCGCACGCTATCGTTGACGCTGCGTTCATGACCCAGGCGCACATAGTCGTGAAAGCCCTCGCGCTCCAGGCGAGTGAGCATATTATCGACGGCCTGATTGGTAAAGCCTGCCAGCAGGACACGTTGACCCTGCTGGCAGAGCCTTTTGACGATTTCAGCGATCACGCTGGTCTTGCCCGTACCTGGCGGCCCGTGGATGAGTAGATAATCGCGCATCTGCAAGGCGCGAGCTACGGCGAGATTTTGTTCATCGTTAAAATCGGGGCGCGGCGCGACTGATTGTTGCGAAAATGTCGGGCGTATGGTTCCACTGACCAGCTCGCGCAAACGCGTGTCGACCTGGAGCCAGCGCAACAAATTCTGCGTCGTGCGCACATGCACGATATTCGTCTCGTAGCGGTCCAGCAGCGACGGGTGCGCGATCAGTTCGGGCGTCCACACGCTCACCTGCTCTGAACTCACGCTGAGAATCGTGCCGGTCACGACCTCGCCGGTCACGGGATCGCCATCGCTGAGCAGGATCTCATCCCCCTCGCGCAGTTCGGACGTATTCACGCAGCGAAACGTCTGCCGCCACTCTCCCAGGCCCGTGGGAACTGGCTCGCCCAGCGGCACCAGGTCACTGATCGTCGAGCCACGCGCTACTCGCTCCCCCACAGGCGTTTGCCAGAGCAGGGCTTGCTGCCTCTCAATCTCGTACCCCTCTTGCTGCAACAGCCGATAGTATGTGGCAAAAAACGCGTGATCCTCCGCGGTCAGTTCTCTCAAATCCAGCGTAGTCACGCGTTTGCCGTTGTCCTGAACGCGCACTGTTGCCAGTTGCACATGATTCTTGTCATCCGCCTGAGCCTGTTGCGTTGTCAATATCCCATTACTTCTGCCGTTTGCCTGGGAACTTTCTGCGGCAAATGCACTACCTGTGCTCTCGTCGGCTGCTGGGAACAGTTCTGGAGGTTGCCAGCCCAGCAGGGTGGAGACCTGGCTGCACTGATCTTGCATGGCGCATTTTGTGCAGCGTGAGATGCCAGGGGGCGCGGGCGGTACTCCGGTGGCATGGCTCAGCACGAGCAGGTTGCGCGTGGCGTTGACCGCCTGCAACTGGCGCACGGTAAAGGGGATGCCGAAGTCCTGGGCTTGCTGGGGCGTGCCGCTGTAGAGCAGGGTGGCCAGCGCCTTCTTCATGCGCGACTCGCGACGCACGGTCAGCAGCGCGTGATAGCCCTGGACCTGCCATTTGTGCGCGGAACGGGGCAGTTCGCCGCTGGCGCCGCCGGTTTTCAATTCCAGTAAACGGCGCCGTCCGCCCTGCTGCCAGAGCAGGTCCAGCCGACCACGCAGCCCGATCTCCGGGGCCAGCAGAAACGTCTCGGCACGCACCATCTGTTCGCTCTGCTCGGCGCCATCCTCCGCTTCTGAGCCTTCTGCAGGCAGATCCCACAGGGTGGTGCGTTGCTGGTGAAACCAGTTTGCCAGACTCTCCAGATGCGGCGCAACTTCGGCGCGCATCGCCTCCACCGGTGTATCGAGCAGCGCCAGGTCGAGGCGCGCCCGCGTCAGTTCGCGGTCGAGGTGACGGTGCAGGATGGTCAGCGGCTCCTCATTGCTGGGGGTAGAGCGGCCTCGATCCTGTTCTTTGAGCAACTCTTTAAAGCAGTGGTGGACCAGGTTCCCGCGCAAAGCTGCTGTTGAGCCGCCGGAAGGAGCCAGGCGGTTCAGCAGATACTGACGCGCGCAATATTCGGCCTGGTTGAGATCGGTGATATTCAGGATCGTATCCGGCTCCAGGATAGCCAGGGTGTAGACGTTAGCCCGATACCGGTCCACACTGCGCCCCTTGCTGGTCGTCACATTTGTCACCGGTGGCAGATGGTACACGCGCATAGTAAGGTGATAGCGCGCCAGCGGTCCATCGAGGGCGTGCAATCCCCTGACCAGCTCGCGATACGCACGCGTCAGAGTGATTGAGGCATAGCGCTCGCCACATTTCAGCGTCACCCAGGGCGTCATCTCACCATCAACCGGCGACTCGTGGGCCGCGATCAGCAGCCCCTCTAGCCTGGGTACGGCGCAGGGATGGGTAGCGGGATCGAGCGCGCAGAGAAAACACGCCTGTGCCGTTTCCTGTTGCTCTGTCACTGGTTCGCGGATCGCCATGAGTATGTGCGCCGTCCTCTCCTGGATGCTTGTATTGTTCGTATTGGTAGTGTAGGTGAGGAACGGAATTTCGTCAAGCGAACAAAACAGCGTTAGAGTGCCAGGACAAAGGAGGGACGGGCCGGGAACAGAGTTTTGAGTACAACTTCCAACTCGTTGCTCACCCATACATCAGGAAATGCGTGCCGTAATTCATCCAGGGTACGATGGCCGAACACGACCTGTGAGAAGACCAGCGGCGGAAAGCCCGCGCCCGCGTTGCTATCGTAGACGGGAACGCGCCACTTTTCAGCACTTTTGAGTTGACCGCTTTCAAAGACCAGACGCAAACCGTCGTGATAGAAGTCGAGCTTGACCTCGCCCGTATAGCCCGCTATCGTCGAGTTCGCCAGGCGTCGTTCCAGAACTGGCGCGATATGCTGAAGAAACGCTGGCAGATCCGCTACGCGCACATACCACGCGTAGGGCCTCTTCTGAAGGGGAGCCAGCTCATCTCCCAGCACCTCATACACAGGATGAGTACGACCCAGCATAAAGCTGATCTCGCTTAATGGCTCCGTATCGGGTTCGCTTGTTGGCATTTGCAAGCCATACGCCTGCAATGCGCGCAGTATAGATGGCATCAGCGCCTGCATATTTACGCCCCCCGCCGTCTCCATCGCCCATACCTTCAGATCTTTATCCCTCCTTTGCGCTGTTGTATGTATATATCCCTGAGGTGCTCCAGACGCATCAATAATTATCATGAGGTTATTCATTTTATCTTGTGCTGGCTGAGCCTTCCAACCTTCGAATAGATAACGCCAGTGATTCTCAGGAATATCCGTCCACACAATACTTTCTGCGCGTCGGCGATTGTAATATTCCCTCAATAACGGGATATCCTCTATTGTCGCTTCACGGAGCGTATATGGTTCGGACTTACCACCCTTCAGTTTAGGGATAAGAGA
>CAXUEY010000050.1:8284-38229 GCA_964250225.1 uncultured Ktedonobacteraceae bacterium
CGTCACATCATGAGTTTTTGTTTCATCAGATGAGAATGCCTGGGAGCAATGTGATCAGACAGAGTGGCCTGCATCCAAATATAGGAGCTATCAACTCGCAAAGAGAGTATAATCAATCAAAACAACACTTCCTACCACAAAAGAAACGAGGCAATCATCCATGCAAAAGCCGCCAGTGCGTACCATTACTCTGGGTCTGGAGGAGGCCCATCCGCTCAAGGCCGCGCGCATTACGCAGGCTGCGCGTACATTACAACAAGCTCGCCAGCGTTTTAGCGAGGTCGGTTATGAGGTGCAGACCGCGCGCATCTCGACGCGTCCGGTTTTTAACGATCTGAACGATTGGTCCGCCAGCGATCTGGTGGGTTACGCTCAGCAGCTTCAGCATATGCTGGACGAGGCGGGGCTGAGCTACTGTTCGTTGGGACCGGCTCAGGCGGCGCGTCCAGAGTTTCCCCTGGCTCGTGTTGAGCTGATCCCCGAACTACTAATCGGGAACGGTGCGCTGAATATGACAGTGCAACTGGCTGACCGGGAGCATGGTCTGCGTGAAGAAGTGGCGCTGCCCATTGCGCAGGTCATGAAACGCCTGGCGCGCGAGACGGCGGAGGGTTTTGGCAACTTCAACTTCGCTATGCTCGCCTGCGTCGAGGCTGGCAGCCCGTTTTTCCCCGCTGCCTATCATAGCGGCCCGGCCAGCCTCGCGCTCGGTCTCCAGGGAGCTGGCATTGTGCGTCACGTGGCGCAGACATGGCAGGCGACGGGCAGTCCGCAGCCGCTGACCCTGGCTCAGATCAGTACACAGGTGCAGGGCGCGTTGGAGGTGCAGGCGAGTCCGGTGGTGGAGTTGGGACGTGGCCTGGCCGATGAATATCAGGTACTCTTTGGAGGCATCGACCTCTCACCCGCGCCCATTGGGGAGGATAGTATCGTCAGCGCTATCGAGAGCTTTGGCTATGGTTTGCTGGGTGCGCCGGGCACAGTTGCGTTGGCGGCGGCCCTGACGCGCGCGCTCAAGGGTACCAGCCTGCCCACCTGCGGCTATTGCGGGCTGATGTTACCGGTGCTGGAGGACGCGACCCTGGGCCAGCGCTGGGCCGAGGGACGTGTGAGCGTGCACGAACTGCTGCTCTATTCGACGGTGTGCGGCACCGGCCTGGATACGATTCCGTTGCCGGGGGATACCGCCGAAGCCGAGATCGCGCAATTGCTACTGGATGTCGCCACCCTGGCCTGGCGTTTACAAAAGCCCCTCTCGGCCCGACTCTTTCCCGTGCCCGGCAAACGCGCAGGCGAAGCGACCAGCTTCACCTCGCCTTATCTAACCAACACCGTGCTGAAATAAAAGAGGCCCAACCAAACTGTTGTCTCATAGCCCATCATGTAGACCAGTAGTGCTGGTGAAAACACAGCCCACAGGGACGTGGTATAGAGCTTGCCTCTATACCACGTCAAGCGTAGCAGGCCAGCTCGCCTGGCCTGTGTGGTGTTGGCGATGGCCTATGCGTTGGCGATGGCCTATGCGTTGGCGATGGCCTGTGCGTTGGCGATGGCCTGTGCGTTGGCGATGGCCTGTGCGTTGGTGGTAGCCTGTATAGTGTGGCTAGAGAGTCGTTAGCCAGCCGATGGCTCTATTTCGGGCAGACTGCTACCCCAGAGGGCATCGATCATGCCATCGTATGAGCTTTTCAGGTTATGGTAGAGGCTGGCATTCTCGATAGCCAGGGCGGCCAGGCTAGCCAGAACCGCGAGAAAGCGAATATCGTCCTCGTGGAAGGTGCATGGCTCGTCGGTATAGACGCGCATCACCCCAATCGCCCGGCCATGTACCTCCAGCGGCACACAGAGGATCGAGACAATGCCCTCGCGCCTGGCCTCGTCCTGGTACTGGAAACGCTGATCCACCGCGACATCGGGGATAATCATCGTTTTCCCCTGCAAGGCCTCACTATCGATGGGGCTATGCTCCACATCAACTGGCCCTTTCGCCAGGTAGCCACTGCTCAGCCCGTGGACCGCGCTCAGACGCAACTGTCCGGTACGCGCATCGAGCAGGCGTAGAACACAAGCCTTGACCTGCATCGCTTCCGTAATACTTATCACCACACTTTGCAGAACTGCATCAAGTTCCAGGCTAGAAGAGATCGTCAGCGCCGCCTGGTGGAGCGCAGTATAATAATCCCGGTGGGAGCGAGCTGCGTGCTCAGTCGCGTTATTGGTATGTGACATCAGACCTCCAGCCTTTCTACTTGCACATGTTGTTCCACTATCTGCTCTGTATTTTCAGTGCTTCTGAGAAGCATTGTATCTCATTATTTAGAGAATCCCAAATCTTCCTCTCCCCATCGCTCTTAATAGGCAGATCAATGGGTAGATCCAGCAACAGGCTTCGTTGATGTTCAGTTAGAGCACAGGATCTTGTACCACCCAGACGCGGCAAGGCGCATGCGTGAGCACATATGGGACCGTCCTGCCCAGATCATCGCGCCCATCAAACACCTTGTTCTTACTGCGCACCAATCCTAACATAATCAGCGCGCAGGCATGATCTTTGGCTTCTTCAACAATCGCCTGGCCTGCGTCGCGTGCCTGCACAACCTCTGCGACGGCCTCGCAGCCCGCATCTTCAGCGATAGTCATGGCCTCGGTGAGTAACTGATCGGCGTGCTCCGACTCTTTGGTCAAATTGGCACCCAGAGCCAGCGTGCGCGGAACCTCAATGATGTGCACGAGATGGACCTTGCGTTTCGCGCGTTTCGCCATCATACAGGCCAGGCGCACCAGTTCATTGTCGAGCCTCTTGCCGTCAACAACCACGGCAATATCGCCGACCGAGCCCACACCAGGGGCTACTTTGCTTACTTCAGTTTCGTCTTTAGCTTTACGCCACAAATGGACCATTTAATTCTCCTCCTGCAGGAACAGATAAAACAGCATCATTTCTGCGCTAGACTCCAGCGAGTGGATCTACAAAGACGCGTTCCTCCAGGCCACGACAGATTTTAAACCGCCATATGGCACAACGTCAATAGTGCATGTTTGCTTTTCCCCCCAATTGTGAAAATCGGGGTGGCAAACTAAGTATATAAGCCCGTTGAGGTAGGTTGCAAGGCCAATTTTCTGCCGCACACGCATATTATCAACATTTTTATCGCTCCAGTCGATATTACCCACCTGGATAGCAATGAAATTGTAGCAGGTCAGGCGAATAGCCAGAAAGTTCTCTTTACAAGCCAGCCTTTTGCGAAATGATCCAGAATCTCTTAACACAATCCGGGTCCAGCATGTATGTGAGAGAGCACACAAGCGCTACAGTGCATGCACTCGGAACATCGCGTAAAAACAGCGTTATCAAGTATCCTAAAGAAAACACAACCAGGAGGATATTTCGGACAGTGAAAACTATACTTACATACTGGCTTCTTATAGCCGTTATTGTCAGTGGCCTGATCGGGTTGAACTATGCAGCGATCCAGCAGGTGTTACGCCTGGGTGCTGATAATCCCCAGGTCCAGATGGCCGAAGATGCTGCCACAAAGTTGGCGAGCGGACAGCCGACACAGGATGTCGTGCCGAGCGAGCAGGTGGACATGGCCAGCAGTTTGGCATCCTATCTGATCGTTTTTGACGCGAACGGCAGGCCCATTGCCTCTTCAGCCAGGCTCAACGGACAGATGCCCGCGCCGCCAGCGGGCGTGTTTGACTCTGTGCGGCAGCATGGTGAGGATCGCATCACCTGGTCGCCGCAGTCCGGTGTACGCGATGCGATTGTTGTGACACAATTTAAGGGCGCGCACTCAGGTTTTGTGGTCGCGGGCCGCTCTCTGCGCGAAGTGGAACGGCTCATTGATAGTATCGGGCAGATTCTGCTGGTTGGCTGGGTGGGGATGCTGGTTGTGACGCTACTTGTGTCGGCATTTGTGTTCAGGAAACCTCATCCCATCAAAGGAAAAGTAGATGTTCAGGCAAGCTAGGATGTGGGTTCACCGAAAACGTTTTACTGTGGGTGGCTAGTTTTTTCCGGGCACTTTCTCCTGGCAATATACAAACTTTTCTGGTATAGTACGGAAAAGTTCACACAAGCATCCTGCAGCTTGTAGCTAAGGTATACTCATGCATCTCACACATATAATATAGCATCTTCTGGTTCTGGCCGGTTTCTACTACTCACCAGCACATACTTGATAGCGCGCCATCTGCTGGTCGCGCCCTTTGTCGTGCTCGTGGACCGCCTCTACTCCATCCAACGAAACTTCTCATGTGATGAACCGTTTTGTTTGGAAGGAGCATTTACCCGATGGATCGCATACGCATGTCTCCAGAGCAACGCCAGGCCGCGCAAAAGGCGCCTGCCCTCTGGCGCAATCTCAATTTCTGGTTATTATGGAGCGGGCAGACCGTCTCGACGCTTGGTACGAGCATCTCCGCGCTGGCTCTACCGTTGCTGATTCTGGCGTTGACGCACTCGGCAGCCCTGGCCGGTCTGCTGGCAGCGGCTCGCCAGCTCCCATATCTGCTCTTCAGCCTGCCTGCGGGCGCGCTGGTGGACCGCTGGAACCGGAAGAAAATGATGGTCTGGTGCGACCTTGTGCGCTGGCTGGCGCTGGGATCGGTACCTCTGGCCTTTGCACTGGGCCATCTGACACTTGTCCAACTCTATCTTGTCGCGTTTATCGAGGGAACAGCCTACGTGCCGTTCAGCCTCGCGCAGATTTCCGCGCTGCCCCAGGTGGTCGCGCCAGAACATTTGCCGCAAGCCTACGCGCTGGATACCACGACTGAGTATACGGGTGCGCTGTTGGGGCCATCGCTGGCGGCTTTTATCATTGGCCTGGCCCCTATAGTGGAAATAGGTGCGTTGTTGGCGTATCTGGTAGATAGCCTTTCGTACCTGGTGTCGGTGATTTCGTTGCTATGCATGCGCAGCCCGTTCCAGGTCGAGCGCGCCAGGGATTACGTGTCTCGCAGGCTCCATCAGGAGATTGCTGAGGGGCTGCGTTTTCTCTGGAAACAGCGCGACCTGCGTACTATGGCCCTGTTGACCGCGCTCGCCAACTTCTTAACGAGTCCGCTCATTCTGATACTGATCGTGCTGGCTCAGGATCGCCTGCATCTCAGTGTGCAGGTTATTGGCTTGATCTTGAGCGCTGGAGGCGTTGGAGGTTTGTTAGGTGGGCTGTGTGCGCCCTGGTTGCGTACCCATCTGCGCTGTGGGCAGATTCTCCTGCTCTCGGTGAGCGTCTGGACCTGTGCCACGCTGCTGCTGGCGCTGGCAGCGTGGCTACCGTTGGTGATTGTGAGCAAATTTGTGATCAGCTTCATGTGGCCAGTGTATGCTGTGGCCGTGGTCTCCTATCGGCTCGCGTTGACGCCCACGGATCTGCAAGGGCGCGTGAATAGCGCGTTTCGCACCCTGAGCTATGGAGCTGAACCACTGGGTGCTGCGCTTGGCGGCCTGCTACTTGTTTTCCTCGGAGCGCAAGTTGTGTTCGGGTTAATGGCCGTGGGGTTTGCGGGGTGTATTGTGCTGGTGCTGGGGAGCGGATTGCGTAAGTTATAATATGACAAGCCCCTTGCTTATTCATCTACAAGGGCCACTGAAGCATGCATTCCGCCTCCGGTGGCCCTCATAGACTTTACTCGGTGAGAGAGTAGCAGTGTTGTCATTTTCTGCGCCTACAACTCCACACGAGCGTCTGCTTGAAAGCTAGGCGCGACTGGGGAGTTGCTGTAAGGACCAGCTATTGCCATCGGGATCACTGAAGTAGACAAACGAACCCCAGGGTTGTACATCGATCTCACTGATATCAGCGCCTCGCTTGAGCAGCTCCTCACGGACAGCTTTCACGTCCGAGACCACCATCAGAAGCCCTTCAAGCGATCCGGGCTGCATGGGAGTGAGGCCCATGCCGATTGCGATAGAACAAGCTGAACCAGGAGGGGTTAGCTGGACAAAGCGCAGATCCTCGTGGACTTGCTGGTCCATATCGGCGTGCAAGCCAATTTTCTCTGTATAAAAGGCCTTTGCGCGATCAACGTCTGTAACAGGTACAATAATCAGTTCAAGTTTCATTTGCATGGTAGTCATGGTTGCTTTTCCTCTTTCTGCTATGTTTGACTGTTCTTCTCCTTCAAGTATAGCCTGAAAGGAGGTCAGAAGCGATCCTCCTTTCGGTGAATATGCTGGAGGGGGAGAAATCTGGCTTTAGGATTTACCTGACGCTGTGACGCTGAGAACATTTGACTTTTTGCGGTGCTCATGCTATCCTGATGACGCTGTAAAACCGGGAAAGGCAAACAGACCTATTGTTGTGCGAACCGGGCAGTTTTTTTGAATGAATACAACACACCCCTGCGTGGGAACTGGCTACGCTGCACACGGGGGTAGAGGTGAGAGAAACAAACCCATGTCTGTGAAGATTCGCTTGAAACGTGTGGGCAAGACCAAAGCCCCCAGCTATCGCGTCGTGATCGCCGATGCCCGTTCGCCCCGCGATGGCCGCATTATTGAGAATATTGGTTGGTACAATCCGCTGGTTGAGCCATCCGCCATCCATATCGACGAGGAGAAGGCGCTGGGCTGGCTGAAAAATGGCGCGCAGCCCACCGAATCCGTAACTTCGCTGCTCAAACGCACCGGCATTCTGGATCGCTTTGAGCAGAGCAAGAAGGCCGCCAAATAGCTCCTGAGCAGGGGAACAACTATGCGTAAACTCATTGAATACGTCGCGATGTCGCTGGTGGATGATCCGTCGGCGGTCCAGGTACGCGAGGTGCGCAACGACCGCAATGTCCTGGCCCTGGAACTGCACGTCGCGCCCGATGATTTTGGCAAGGTGATCGGTCGCCAGGGGCGCGTGGCCAAAGCTATGCGCACACTTCTGCGCGCTGGCGGCGCTCGCGAAGGTCGCCATACGTCGTTGGAGATTAACTAGGCTATCCGATGTCCCGCAACCGGCAGTACAAGAATAATTCGAGGACTACGTGCCAAAGCAACAAAACGAGACTGAATGGGCTACTATTGGACAGGTGGTGGCCCTTTTTGGCGTACACGGCGAGTTGAAGGTGCGTTTGTTGACCGATGTCCCAGACCGTTTTCAGCATCTGGAGACAGTTTATCTTGGCTCTGAACATCAACGCTATGCCATCGCGAGTGTGCGACCTTATAAAGGCGAGATGATTCTGCTCAAACTGGCCGGGATCGATGATGCCGATGACGCCGAACCTTTGCGCCAGCAGAGCGTGCAGATTCCGCTGAACCAGTTGGCCGAGCTGCCCGCCGGGAGCTATTACCAGCACGATATCGTGGGCTTGAGTGTGTGTACGCTCGATAAGCGCGCGTTGGGAACGATTGTGGATATCGTCGAAACTGGTAGCAACGATGTTTATGTCGTGAAAGGGCCTGATGGCAAAGAGGTGCTCATTCCCGCCATTCAAGCTGTCGTCAAACAGATCGACCTCACCCACCGGGTCATGTCTATTGATCCGCTGCCAGGGCTGCTGGAACCGCCGACACGCGCGGATGTAGAGGATGATATGGCTGAGCCTTCAGATGAGCCGGAGATTGCCCAGACAGACAGAACGCCCGGCACGCGGGAATAAATGGCGCGTCTTGTGTGTTTCTACGGATAGGATGATGCAACTTTTAGCGATTTCAATCGTATTAGGGGTAGAGGTTTAAGCATCACTCTGGTGACAACCGAGGCGATGGATAGTCACCATATTTTATTGGAATCAAACAACAACGATGGAAAACGTTCCTTAAGGTGGTGAAAGGGGTGAGAAATATGTGTCTTTCTCATCCTTTTTTCAAGAAGCTATCCCATGCTGTTGTGTTCCACGTGAAGTATGGTATACTACCAGCAGAGTACGTTGAGAGCGGAAGAGTGTTTGGCGGTTCAGTGGTAAAACGTTCCCTCTGGTAAAAGCACTCGCGTCCGAACCCGCTGTGCAAGCTGGTTTCTGAGAAGTGGTTGAAAGAACTCTTCTCTCATAGAGAAGCTCGCTTGTGACAAGGTCTCTTGCCTGGCTGAGGCCATACACAGAGCAATCTGTGCGATGTGCTGCATGCTGATCCTGGGTCGTAAGATTACTGAGGTCTATCCAGAGGAGGAGTGCAGAAATCAAAAATGGGATGAACACATTTTATCACATTGCGAAAGGCAGGTATCAAATGCCCGACAATACACCGACATTTGCTGACCTTTGTAGCGCGATAGCCGATGGGGGCGTGCTTGCAACCCTTGATGGCTCGGTATATGAAGTGAACGCGTTTGAATTGCGTCGCTATTTCCAGAAAGCCCGTATTTTACCTGGCATCTCGTCCATACAACCCGATCCGTCTCAGGAAGGGACAGACGCCAGTTATCCTCAACCATCGCGTGCGCGTCAAAGGCACTAGCAATAAGGCCGGAATGGCCGTTTTTTTGTGCTTGTTACGCGTGGGCTGCCAGGGTTGATGGTTGCACTGAGGGCTGCTTCAGACTATAATATTGGCCAGAGGTCATGTGCTGGATCATTTCAGGCGCGCCTCTGGCTTTGTTTTTTTTCGTGCTGATTGCAAATAATCTGTCTGGCTGGTGTATCACACGCCAGGGCCATGACAGTGTAGAAAGGTTGCTCGATGGAGCCACTCGATACTGATATCGAATATGTAAGTCATGCTCCCACACCCTCGACTCCGGCGTCACGGCTGAGCATACTGTATATTTTTCCCGTGCTGGGCGCTCTCCTGATCCTCCTGTTCATAGGATCTGCCATAGCTCAGAGAGATCTCTCGGTCTTCGTGGATAACCTCGTGGTCCTGATGGTGGTGCTGGGCTTTCTCTTTATCGGCATTCTGTTTTGGGCGATGGCCCCACGCCACGGCGAGGCAAGAAGTTAATTTCCAAGCAAAAAGCGCGCTCAATCTCTGGTCAGATTGAGGGCGCTTTTTTTATTAGAAAAGACGTTTCCCACGTCATACATGCTGCCAGGCTGTCGCATCAACCGTCACAGCAGCCCGTTCTCCCCAGAGCATATAGGCCAGCAGTTCAGCGGACTCAACCAGGCGCGGCCCTGAACGGTTGAGATAGGCGTTCCCATCGATGGCGTAGACCTGTCCAGACTGCACAGCGCGCAGATGTGGCCAGATCTGATGTTGCTGGAGCAGGGGAAGATCCTGCATAGTACGGGCGAGCGTGAAGCCACAGGGCGCGAGGATCAGAACATCGGGATCGGCGGCCTGCAACTCTTCCCAACTGAGCCAGGGCGTGTGCTGACCGATTTCGCCAAACAGCGCTTCAGCGCCCGCGCAGGTGACCAGTTCAGGCGTCCAGTTGCCAGCGCCCATCAGCGGATCGAGCCATTCCAGCACGGCCACACGCGGTCTGTACTGGCCGCCGAGTCGAGCACAGTGTGTGCGCAGGCGCTCCAGACGCGCCCGATAGCTGTGGGTCAATTTGTGTGCCTGTTCAACGCGCCCAATGGCCGCGCCGACTCTGTGGATATCCTCCCACACATCTGCCAACCGATGGGGGGCGAGAGCCACGATGCGCGGCTGCAACCCGGTTAATTGGGTTACTGCGCGCTCGACATCGCGTTCACTGACCGCGCAGACCTCGCACTGGGTCTGGGTAAAGATGACATCGGGGCGCAACCGTTGGAGAAGGGTTGTATCAATGGCGTAGATGCTCAAGGCCTGGAGCGCGGCATCGGTAGGGGTGGTACCGGCCAGGTGTTTAATCTGGGCATCGATTTGCGCGCTACTGGTGGTGGTATCGATGGTGACCGTGCTGACCATCGGCAGAGAGGTGACCGCGGGCGGGTAGTCGCATTCGTGTGAGCGCCCGACCATCTGGTCCAGACAGCCCAGTTCGGCAACCATCTCGGTGGCACTGGCAAGAAGAGAAACGATACGCAAGAGATTTCCTTTCGAGCTGAACGGGTTCGTCGTTTGTTTCTACTGCTCAGACTATTTCCTCTGTTCAGGATATAGTGTACCACACGCGATGGAGGCCGGACTGGTAGCCGGGTAGCGCAGGCAAACCAAATATGGCGCGGCCCCGGCTGCGTGGTTATCCCCAGGCCAGGAGATTGCCGTTATGCGCGTCGAAAATCGCGAACACGCTATCCAGTATATGGTCTATGCCCAGGCCGCTCGTCAGATCGTCCAGGCTACCCAGGTTCGCTACATTGCTAAGACCTGAGAAATCGCCGATGCCGGTGAAGCCGTTTTGCAGGGTGAATCCACCTATCAACGGCGTATTATGCAAAATATGCAGAAGGGGAAACGTTTGTGAGTCCGGGATCAGGACGCTCAGGAGGGTCAGCGGTGGGTGATCGGGCAAAATAAACGGCCCATTGAACCTGGCATAATAGACCGGGCTATTGAGGGGTGTGCCAGGCACAAAAATATGGTGCAGGCTGTTGAGATTGCTCAAATTGGTGAAGTGGAGGGTGCTAATCACTGGCAGTCGCCCGCTGAGGGTTTTTGCGCCAATAAAGCCATTTCTCGTCAAATATTTGACGATTGCCACGCGGCTTAACAGGCTCTGTGAGCTACTGGCGCGCAGGGGGAGCGCGGGAATCCCACGATTCCAGTAATGAATGGCGGCGTGTCTCACAACGCGCTGAGCCGGCGTTGCTGTGGCCGCGAAGGAACTGATGGTGCCGACGCAAAGCAGGGCCAGCACTACAGCCACCCCAAGAAACAAAAATTTCTTCGTGAACATGCTAAAAAACTTTCTCCTAAACTTTCCACGTAACATCCCAGCTCGAAAGCTCTCTAGCTCTTAGTGTATAGCAGGAAAAGCGATCCTAACATTCCCCTATGACTAATGGGGGATATACCCCTGGCTCTGGCAATTTAGTTGATCCAGATGGGCATCTCCTCGTGCCCCATGCCAAAGTGGTGCGCGACCTCGTGCAGCACCGTTGCGCGCACCTGTTCGCGTATGCGCGTGGGATTGTGACGGCAATAGTCTTCTATCGGGCGTTGGTAGATGGTGATTACTTCGGGATAGGGGGAATGCTGGCTCCCATAGCTGGTCAGCGGCACGCCTTCGTACAGTCCGAGCAGCGTATGCCCCTCGTTGACGCCCACACGCGCCAGCACTGCCGGGTCCGGCTCATAGACCACATGCACCGAGACATTCTCCATTTTTTCATGAAACTCGTCGGGAATCGAGGAGAGCGCCTCTTGCACCAGCGTTTCGAAGTCGCTGAGAGCCTGTGCTGGCGCGTTTTCTGTGGGGAGGGTCGAGACCAGCGTCGTGGCCTGTCCGTTTGGGTTATCCGGCGATCTCAGAAAAACCACGCCCAGCACACCCAACACCACCGCGCCGAACAGTGGGAACCAGTCTCCGTTGGCGCTGCCATTGATGTAGGTGTAGAGCAGAACCAGCGCCAGCAAGAAACAGAGCGTCGTGAAGACATATTTAGAGCGGCGCCGGTTCATGCTCGTGGTCGCCTGATCCAGGGGCGGCTCGCGATTATAGTCAAATTCGTCCTGGCTGTGTATTTGTTCGTTATTATCCACGTGCAATCTCCTCTATGTTCCACGTCGGGGCCGCTGGTGTTGAGTTGTCAGCAATGCATACATAGTATAACCTATCGAAGCCCTCGGCATAAGCAGGTGGGACCAACTTTGCTGCCGCGCTATAAATTGCGACTGGAGGCACGCGGGCCTTGCCTTCGCGCTGTTTATTGCGTGCGAGGGCCTGCTCAACCGACGCGATGAAGGAGTAGCCGATGACGCTGGCGTGATGAGCGCGGGCCAGCTCGATCAACGAGGCGCGGACAGCGGGCGTCGGGTTGGTGTTGTCGAGCACGACGGAATGCCGGGCTTGCAACGCCAGTTGCATCAGTTCGGTCTGACGACGCTCTGGTCGGCTGTGCGCGCGCAGAAGATCCTTGCTAATCAACAGGTGCGTGTGTAAAAAACGCTCGCGATAGAATGTACTTTTGCCTGCCGCTGGCAGGCCGCAAAAAATGATGACCTCCACGTATAACTTCATCCTTTGAAAAAGCCGTTCAGCTTGCTGTTCTCTGCCATACATTCTACAATAAGGTTGTCCCTAAGATTGCTTTGAAGACGTATTACATGTGATTAGTACCGAAGGCACATGCTCTCCGCTTTCATAAAAGGTAAGGTATGGACTATACTAGAACGGGCGCGCGCGAACGCCTGAGTAACAACGAGGAGTTTTTTTATGACCACGACGCAGACCACCCCACATGTGCAACAATGGATAAACCTGGCCCAACAGTTGCGGGTAGATAGCATTCGCTGTACTACCGCCGCTGGTTCCGGTCACCCTACCTCTTCAATGTCGGCAGCCGATTTGATGGCTGTCCTGATGGCGAAGTATCTCCACTATGATTTTGACAATCCGCAGAACCCCAATAACGACCACCTGATTTTCTCAAAAGGCCATGCCGCGCCCTTGCTCTACTCGATGTATAAGGCGGCGGGCGCAATTAGCGATGAGGAACTGCTCACCCTGCGCAAATTTCACAGCAGGATCGAGGGGCATCCCACGCCAGTACTGCCCTGGGTGGATGTTGCGACTGGCTCGCTGGGCCAGGGGTTGCCAATCGGGGTAGGGATCGGTCTCGTTGCAAAATACGTTGAGAAGCTGCCCTATAAGATTTTTGTGGTGCTGGGCGATAGCGAGATGGCCGAAGGTTCGATCTGGGAGGCCCTCGACCATGCCCGCTACTATAAGCTGGGCAATGTTATTGGTATTCTCGACTGCAACCGCCTGGGCCAGCGTGGTGAAACCGATCTGGGCTGGAACACCGCTGCCTATGCTGCACGCGCCAAAGCCTTTGGTTGGAACCCCATCGTCATCGACGGGCACAACTACGAAGAGATCGATCAGGCCTTCTCTCAGGCGGTTGAGGGCAGCGATCAACCGACGCTGATCATCGCCAAAACCTTGAAGGGCAAGGGCGTCTCTTTTGTCGAGAATAAAGATGGCTGGCATGGCAAGGCCATGAGTCCAGAGCAGGCGGAACAGGCCATTCAGGAGCTTGATCCCCAGGCGCGTAGTCAGACCTACGCGGTGCAGAAACCCGCCAAAGCCGAGCCAGCACCAGAGGCCGCGAAAAAGCCACTTGAATTGCCGGAATACAAGCTCGGCGATTCCCTGGCGACCCGCAAGGCTTATGGCGACGCCCTCAAAGCTCTAGGCGCCTCTAATCCCGATGTGCTGGCCGTAGATGGCGAGGTCAGCAACTCGACCCACGCAGACGAATTCGCCAAAGAGTATCCCGACCGTTTCTTTGAGCAGTTTATCGCTGAAGAGCAGATGATCGCGACGGCGGTTGGTATGAGTGTGCGCCACAAAATCCCGTTTGCCTCGACCTTCGCGGCTTTCCTCTCACGCGCCTATGACTTCATTCGCATGGCGGCCATTTCGCGCGCGAATATCCGTCTGTGCGGCTCGCACGCGGGGGTCTCGATTGGCGAGGATGGCCCCTCACAGATGGCTCTGGAAGACCTGGCTATGATGCGTGCTGTCTATGGCAGCACCGTGCTCTATCCCTCGGACGCCAATCAGACCGCGCAACTGGTCGCGCAAATGGCCGATCACAAGGGCATCGTCTATATGCGCACCACGCGTGAGAAGACGCCCATCATCTACGGTCCCGACGAAACCTTCGCGATTGGCGGTAGCAAAATCGTGCGCCAGTCGGCCAACGACGAGGCCACGATTGTTGCGGCTGGCATCACTCTGCACGAAGCTCTGAAGGCCTACGACCAGCTCAAAGGCCAGGGCATCACCGCGCGTGTGATCGATGCCTACTCGGTCAAACCTATTGACACAGAGACGCTCTTTTCCGCCGCAGAAAACGCCAATAACAAGATCCTCACTGTTGAGGACCACTGGCCAGAGGGCGGTTTGGGCGAGGCCGTGATGGAGGCCTTCTCCGAGCGCGATGGCGCCATGCCGGAGATTGTCAAACTGGCCGTGCAATCCATGCCCGGCTCCGGCACACCCGCCGAACTGATGGAGGAAGCTGGCATCAGCGCCCATCATATCGTGCAGGCTGTACGCGCTCTGGTGCGCGGGGTGTAGCATCTTGCCATTGTATTGAGCACGCTTCGCCCATAGACGGAGCGTGCTCAATATAATGCAGAGCGGATGCGATGACGAGGGCGAGCACGATGGGCGGAGCGGAGCGCAATGGGCAGCGCGGCAGCAAAGCCAGACAGCGCACGAAAGTGCTTCTAAATTCATCCATTATAGTGCGGAAAACTCTATTTGTAGGAAATTGTATGGATAAGATACACACATTACCATCTGCTCAATACGAGCAGGCGACTGATTTTAGTGAAGCGTTACCGGCGCCGCAGGGCATTGGAGCGGCAGTGGCCTTTGATTGGGGACTGGTCGTGCAGATCCTGCTGATGCCCTTTGTGCCGCTAGTCTTCAAGAGTGCGAGCATGCTGAAGCCGCTCAGTTTCAACCCGTTGCTCTCCGCGCTGCTGTATTTCCTGATTGTGCTGCCTGCTGCTGCGTTGCTGGCCATCTTTGGCGAAGGGGTGCGGCGCGGCTGGCGCTGGACGCGCCTGATCCAGCTTGTGACCAACGCGCTACTTTTTCTGTATGGTCTGGTGGGTCTGTGGTCGCTCTGGCAGGGTATGCAAGCGGGCAACTACTGGAGGCTGGTGACCGAGGTGATTTTAGTGATCGTCTCGCCCATCATCGTCTGGCGGCTGAGCAGACCAGCCACGCGTCTCTGGTTTCAGCGTGTGACGAGCGCGCAGGCCCGTGTGCGCCACGGCGGTAGCTGGCCGTGGATTATCGCGTGCTTTGCTATTATTGGCGGCGTGTTGCAGACGTTAGCGATGGTGTTTAAATGAGTGCCGCGGGAGAAGCTGGTCGAATGTACAAATTCGTCATTGTCTTCTTTCATGCAAAGGCCCGTTGCGGGGTGGAGCACACGACTCCCTCACCACCAGCGAGGTCGAAAGCTCCACATGATTTGATTCAAGCTGCTGTCCGGCGATAAGACGCAGGAGCATATTCGCTGCCATCTTCCCCATTTCGGCCAGCGGCTGATGAATAGTTGTCAGCGGTGGGGACATTTGGGCGGTGTACATCACATCATCGAAGCCGATCACGCTTATCTCGTCAGGGATATGGATGCCGCGCTTGTACAATGCCTGATACACGCCTGTCGCCTGTGCATCGTTGCCCGCAAAGATGGCCGTGGGTGGGTCCAACTGGTCGAGCAAGGCATGCGTCTGTTGCACGCCGTCGCCTAACAGGTAGGTTCCCTCACAAATCAAGGCCGGATCTACCGTTATGGCCGCCCGCTCAAGCGCCTCGCGATACCCTGCCAGGCGCGCGCGGGAAGTCATGAGATGGAGCGGACCAGTGATAATACCAATCCGCCGATGACCCAGGGCAATGAGATATTCTATGGCTGTGTATCCTCCTAGCCAGATAGTTGAACCAATGGTAGGAAAATCCGCGGCCTTTGTTTCATTGCGATCACCAATCGCTACAAAAGGCATATTTTGCGCCACGAGCGTATTAGCAATGCCTATCTGCTCATAGGGGAGGAGGAGCAGGACGCCATCGGTAGATTGATCGGGCAGGCGGCGCAACCACAAACGCTCTCTGGTCTCATTTTCGTTGGTGGCAAAGACCACCAGGCGATGTTCGCTTTCTGCTAAGGCATCCTGGATCCCGTGCATAATTCCCAGATCATACCCACCTTCCAAACGCATAATCACCAGGTCGATCAGCCCGCTCTGCCCTTTACGCAAATTGCGCGCTGCGTAATTCTGAACATAATCATGCCGTTCGATCATCTGTTGAATACGAGCCCGTGTCTCAGCACCCACTCCGGGCAGTTGATTGAGCACCTTAGAGACCGTTGTAGTTGAAACTCCCGCCTCCTGCGCGATCTGTGCCATCGTTGAACGCTTTCCCTGTCTCTGCTCCAAGATTGTATTCCCCCTCATTTTAAGTAAACGATAACCTTATTTTGTCGCGCTAATCTTACCTCGATTTTTCTAAAATGTCAACCTCACCGATAAGATTTTGCCCGCAAGCAGCTTCCTCCGCGCGTACCTGCTCATCCTTAGCGGCGAGGAAAAGGAATTTTCAAGCAAAAACCGCTGCCCCCTTGACTTTTCGATTTTTCTATGCTACCTTTGCTTTTATGAAAAAAGGTTAACGATAACCTTTATTTTATCTCTATTTTGCCAGTGTGCGCTGAAAACATTCTTTAGCTTAAGGAGGTTGAATAGCCCTTAGATCATTCCAGAACATGAAGGTTAACGTTTTTTCTCATCGATGTGAAGCGTCGTTATGTTCGCGTGTGTATTTCTGACATACTTACAACATAACGTAGAAACAACATGTGGTTTTTTCTTCAAGGAGGTCTTTTTCAATGGGTACGAAACCGAGCTTTGGGTCTTCTTTTAACCGGAGGAGTTTCTTGCAGCGTTCTGCCCTGGTGGGTGCGAGCGCGCTGAGCCTGGACCTGCTGGCAGCCTGTGGCGGCTCGACCGCGACAACGAGTGCGACGGCGAGTGCGACTATTAACACCCTGCCTCCATCCAGCAATCCTGGTGCCATTTATCTGTTTAATCAGTCGATCAAACAATTTGAGCAGGCTCATCCAGGCGAGAAGATTGTGGGCAAAAACGATCCCTATGATCCCACGACCTATCTGGCTAAACTGGCTGCAGGGCAGGCAGAAGATGTCACAGAGAGCTATTTTACCGAGCCACAATTGTTGATCAGCAAGCACGCTGTAGCGGATATTAGCAGCTTGGCGAAGAGTTGGCAGTATTGGAGCAGCTATAATCCAGGGATCGCTGCTCTCGCCACCGACGCCTCTACCGGCAAGATCTACGGCGTGCCGGTCAGTGGCTATGCACTGGGCATCTATTATAACCGCAAGATGTTCCAGGCTGCGGGCCTTGATCCCGATAAGCCACCCACCACCTGGGACGATTTCCGCAGTTATGCCAAAGAGTTGACGACGGCAAGCGTGGCGGGTTATGCTGAGACAAGCACAAGCAATCAGGGGGGCTGGCACTTCACCAACTGGATGTATACCGCAGGTGGCGATATGCAGTCCTCCAATGGAGCGAAGGCGACATTTAACAGTGACAAGGGGATGAGCGTCCTGCAACTGCTCAAGAATATGCGCTTTACCGACAAGTCCACTACACAACAGCAGCTTTTCACGCAGGCCGATACATTGCAGTTACTGGCGACGGGTAAAGTGGCGATGGTTGTTATGGCGCCTGACCAGCTTGGGACATTGAAGACGCAGTATCAGGCCAACCTGGATGATTTCGGGATCGGGCCGATGCCACAAAATGGAGGGAACGCGGCGTTGACCGGCGGCAATATCTTCATTTTCAACCCCAAGTCATCCCCCGATGTGTGGAAGGCTGCTTTCGATTATATCATCTACTCCAACTTCGACCTGAGCGTGATGGAGAACAGCCTCGCCGCTGCCGCCTCCTCAGGCCAGGTGGTGGGCGCTCCCACCAATGTGCTCTTTACTGGTGCGTTCCAGCAAAAGCTGACCGATCTGGCCAATAAATATGCAAATGTGCCGGTTCATAACTATACGCCGTTTACCAATTCAACGGCTGCCTTGCGTCCTGAACCACGCAATTCAGCCCAGAAGATGTATGCCGCGCTTGATCCGGTGGTGCAGGCGGTGTTGACCGATCCGAATGCTGATCCGCAGGCGCTGCTTAACCAGGCCGCCCAGCAGTTCCAGCAGGTACTCGACGCTTCGGCCTCCTAAAGGCAGGCAGGCAAGGGAACAGCTTTTCCGCCAATGGAGAAGCTGTTCCTGCTCTCTCGCCCAGCAAATTCCTGGAAGGAGCTATCTATGGGACTCTCACCGTCCTCATCAACCTCTTTGCCTCTATCCGAACCATTGCCTCAATCGTTGGGAGCGCAGACGATGCGCGGTGCTTCCAGGAAGGTGCCAGTTCTGCGTAAGGTGCAGCGAGCTATCCGACCTAATCTCAGCGGATATCTTTTCCTGTTACCCGCGCTGCTGATTTTTGCGCTTTTTGTCTGGTATCCCATTATCCTGGGTTTCGTGATGAGCTTTCAGAATGTTGATCTCATCAATGTCTCTTCCTGGGTGGGTTGGGCGAATTATCGCCATGTGCTTTTAGATCCGTTTTTCGGAATTGCCTGGCGCAACACTCTGGAATATACTGGTTACTCACTGCTCTTTGGCTATGCAATCCCGATTATTCTGGCGCTCTTGATTAACGAAATGCGCCACGGCAAGGGCTTTTTCCGTCTGGCCTTCTATCTGCCAGTGATGATGTCGCCAATTGTCTCGGCTTTCCTCTGGCGCTGGATCTACAATCCCGATTCGGGCCTGCTGAACGCCCTGCTACACCTGGTTCATCTGCCAGGCGCCCTCTGGCTCGAAACTCCCGCTACCGCTCTGCCGGCTCTGGTGGTGATTATCACCTGGGGCAATGCTGGTGCCACCATGCTGATTTATCTGGCCGCTTTGCAAGGTGTCTCGGCCTCGCTCTATGAAGCGGCGGAAATCGATGGTGCGAGCCTCTGGCGGCGTCTCTGGCATGTGACGCTGCCCACGATTCGCCCGATTATGCTGCTGATGCTTATTTTGCAGATTATTGCGACAATGCAGATTTTCACCGAACCGTTTGCGATTACACATGGAGGGCCGCAGAACGCCACAACTACTGTGGTCATGTTAATTTACAATTACGCGTTCGTGTATGACGACTTTGGTGGTGCAAGTGCTCTGGGCGTGCTGCTTTTCCTGGCCCTGGCTGTTTTCGCGCTCATCTACATGCGTATGAGCCGACGTTCGATGCAAGGAGATTAAGGGATATGGCTCTTTTCCTAAAAAATGCTCAGAATCTGCTTCCCAGGAGCAGCCAACCAAAACGGCGCAAGGCCGCTGTGATGGAGGCAAATGAACGCACGCTGGTCTCTGCGCAGGCCTTGAAGCAGCCTGTCGGACGCGTGATTTACTGGTCGATCTTTGCACTCTTGCTCATTGGCACCTTGAGTACGTTAGGGCCGCTGTACTGGGTCTTTACTGGCGCGCTCAAGACGAGCCTTGAACTTTTTTCGACGCCCCCGACGTTCTGGCCCATGCATCCCCTCTGGAGTAACTATATCCAGGCCTGGCATGTGCTGCAACTTTCGCTCTATTTCACCAATACATTGCTTCTCGCTGCGGGGAGTGTCCTCTTGCAACTGCTGGTCTCGGCCACTGCCGCCTATGCGCTCTCAAAACTGCGCGTTGCTGGCAAGGGCGCCATTCAGTTCATCTTTTTTGCGACGTTGATGGTGCCTGGGATTATCTACCTGGTGCCGCAATTTGTGAATATCACTAATCTGCCCTTCATTCATGTCTCACTTTTCAACTCCTGGACTGGGGTCTGGCTGCCAGAGTCGGCGAGCGCCTTTAATATCCTGCTGCTCAAAGGCTTTTTTGATGGCATTCCCCCCGACTTAACCGATGCCGCCCGCCTGGATGGGGCCAGCACCTGGCAGATGTTTACCCGTATTATCCTGCCGCTTTCGCGCCCGGTCCTGGCAGTTGTTACGATTTTTACTGTGATTGCCTCGTGGAAGGATTTTCTCTGGCCTCTGCTGGTCCTTACCGATAGTAACCTCCAATCATTAACCGTCGGTTTCTATCACTTGAGCGGCCTGAATTCGAATCTGCCGTTTAATTATCTGGTCGCTGGCCTTGCCCTTGCCAGTATCCCTCCGATTATCGTGTTTCTGCTTCTCCAGCGCCAGATTATGCGTGGTATTACTCTAACGGGGCTGAAAGGATAATGGATCACGCAGTTTTCTATCATACACGACAGATCGGTGGTGTTGGTCGAAAAAAGTGCGAGAAAGGAATGGGATGTATGCAAGAGGCTGTACGCAGGAGGCGCAGAAAGATTTTAGGGGGACTTAGCGCGTTCATTCTGCTCCTGAGTATTTTCGGTTTATTTGTCACGTTTCACCGCGCACCCGCAAAGGTGGTAGCCCATCTGAGGCCGGTAACATTTGCGATGATGAATGCACCACTTAAGACGGTGGTGTATGAGGCGGAGGAGGGTTTCCTGAGCGGTGGTACACAGGTTGATACGCGCACTGCCGGTTATTCTGGTCGTGGCTATGTCGATGGTTTTACTCGTCCCGGCGCGCAGGCCATTTTTACGGTGAACGTGCCCGCTGACCGGTTCTATCCGGTGGCGTTGCGCTATGCCAATGGATCAGGTATATCTGGTAGCCTGAGCATCTCTGCGAATGGCATCGTACAACAGCAGATCAGTCTGCCACCTACCGGCGGGAACTGGGCCACCCAGATAACCAAACTTGCCCTGCGCGCAGGCATCAATACCCTGACCTATCGCTACGAGCAGGGGGATCGCGGCAATATGAGCCTGGATGCTATCAGTATTTCCCGTGACAATGGCCTTGCTCCGCGCGGAGCCACCGTTGCCTATGTCGAGCAGGAGGCCGAAAACGCCTCGTATACTGGCACATTGATCGGGCCGAACTACACTTTTACCACGCTGCCTGCCGAAGCCTCAGGACGTGAAGCTGTGCAGTTGAACGCGCGAGGCCAGTACGTTGAGTTTACCCTGACGCAGCCGGCCAATGCGCTCGATCTGCGCTCTAGCATTCCCGATTCTGCCAACGGTGCGGGCCTGACCGCTCCACTCAATCTCTATATCAATGGACACAGGCAGGCGGCGCTTTCGCTGACCTCTCGCTTTGGTTGGTTCTATGGAGGGTATCCTTTTACCAATCGTCCCACCGATGGCATTCCCCACCATTTCTACGATGAGACGCGCATGCTGTTGGGCCAAACTTTTCCAACAGGCACGAAAATTCGTGTCCAGATGGACGCAGTCGATAACGCGCCCTGGTATGTGATCGACCTGGCCGATTTCTACCAGGTTCCGGCTCCATATACCCAACCGAATGGCTACCTCTCCGTAGCCGCGTTTGGCGCGGACCCAACGGGATGTGCCGATTCCACGCAAGCCATTCAGAACGCCGTCAACGCGGCTGAGAGTAGTGGTAAGGGGGTATGGGTGCCCGCCGGGAACTATCGCGTGACCAGTCATATTCTGCTGAACAACGTGACCATACGCGGGGCCGGTCCCTGGTATACCACGCTTGGTGGCAAGGGTGTTGGTCTCTATGGCAATTACGCGCCCACTCCCAGCTCAAACGTGCAGATCTACGACCTGGCGATCTCAGGCCAGGTGATGAACCGTGATGACAGCGCTCAGCTCAACGGTATAGGCGGCTCGCTGGGCGCCGGCTCCGTGGTGCAGAACGTTTGGATTCAGCATACCAAAGCGGGTATGTGGTTTGATGGTCCTTTTAGCGATCTGCTGGTGGTTGGCGATACCATGCGTGACCTGACCGCCGACGGGATCAACTTCCATGATGGTATTACCAACGCCATAGTCGAGCAGACGACGGTGCGCAACACCGGCGACGATGGATTGGCCATGTGGTCGGGCGGTGGCTCCGACGAACACGATATCTTTAAGTTCAATAGCGTGCAGAACCCCATTCTGGCCAACAACATCGCGATCTACGGCGGCGCGAACAATGGGATGACCGACAATATCGTCGCGGATACACTGACTGAGGGCGGCGGCCTCCACGTGGGCAACCGTTTCGGTGCGATGCCACTGGCCGGGACCACGACGATTGCGCGCAATACCACGATCCGCGCGGGTCAACTGGACCCCAACTGGCAGTATGGCGTGGGCGCGCTCTGGTTCTACGCGCAGAATGGTTCCATGAGTGGAACGATCAATGTCACCAATGACGAACTGGATGACAGCCCTTATGAAGCGATTATGTTCACCGGGGAGAGCATTACCAACGTCAATTTCGAGCATGTGACTATCGATAGCGCCGGAACCTTTGCGTTCCAGATTCAGTCGGCGGGTTCAGCCACGGCCAGCTATGTGACAGCAACCAACCTGGGCGCTTCTGGCGTGTACGATTGCGGCTACGGCCTCAAGATTACGCGGGGAGCGGGCAACAACGGCTGGTCCACTTCCCATTGTGGTTTTCCATCGACACCAACACCTACGTGAGAAATTACTTTTGCTTTGTATTATATAGTATAAACGTCATTCTTTAATAGAAGGGATATCCTGTGATGAGAATAGCACCGCCATCCCATACAAGCGCCCACGTCGTCTCTGTACCACCTGCTGGCTATCAAGCTTGTGGTGCAGCAACAAGCATTGAGAGAGCAGCCTCAAAGGTCAGCCTGCGTGCTGGCTCAGCGACAGTCGAGGTGACTGCGCTCGCGCCCGACCTCTTTCGCATTGGCATGTTTCCGCATGGCCGCCCTGCTTGCTATAGTTCTGAGGCTGTGGTTGCTCGCAAGTGGGAAGCCGGGCCCGTCGACATATTTGAGGAAGACGGCGAAATAACGCTCGCCACATCATTCGCCAGCGCGCGTATTGCTCTTGATCCAGTATCTATCAGTTTTTGTGATACGACAGGCCGCGTGTTTGCCGCCGATGATCCAGCGTTTGGGATGGGCTGGTTCACGGAGTCTGACGGGGCACCAATAGTCGAACTGGCGAATGCAGCGGGAACGCTGGGCACCCCGGTGCGCGTCTATAAATGTCATATGGCCAGAGAGCACTATTTTGGCTGCGGCGAGCGCACAGGGGAACTAGATAAAACGGGTTCGCACCAGCTTTTCTGGAATGTTGATCCACCTCGCGGCCACACTGCTCTACAGAATAATCTCTATGTCTCGATTCCCTTTACCCTGGCGCTGGCAGATGGGCAGGCGTGGGGTCTCTTTCTCGATAATCCAACGCGTGTCGAATTTGACCTGGCTCACGAAGACCCGCGCCGTTCGTGGTTCGAGGCCAGTAATGGCAATCTCGTGTACTATGTGTTTTGTGGACCGACGCCCCAGGATGTGCTGGCGCGCTACACCGAGTTGACGGGGCACACACCTCTGCCTCCGCTCTGGGCGCTGGGCAATGGGCAAAGCCGCTTTAGTTATGAGACGGCGCAAGAAGTCCGCCAGCTTGCACACGCTTTTCGTGAGCATGATATCCCCTGCGATACTCTGTATCTCGATATCGACTGTCTGGACGGCTATCGCGTCTTCACCTGGGATCGTGAGCATTTTCCCGATCCGGCAGGACTATTTGCCGAACTGCGCGAACTGGGTTTTCATGTCGTCAGCATTGTGGATGCAGGTGTGAAAGTCGATGAACAGTACGCGGTCTATCGCGAGGGCAGAGCACGCGATCTGTATTGTAAAACCGCGCAGGGAGATGATTACCAGAATGCTGTCTGGCCCGGCATGTGTGTCTTTCCCGATTTTACCAACCCGCAGACGCGCGCGTGGTGGGGAGAGCAACATCGGACCCTGCTCGACGCTGGGATCGCGGGCATCTGGACCGATATGAACGAGCCTGCCCTATTTATCCCGGCAAACTCGACCATGCCGTCCAATGTGGTGCATCCAGGTGGCGACACAGTCAGGCTGCACGTGCAGGTACACAACGCCTATGGCTCGCTCATGGTCCAGGCTGTGCGTGAAGGTCTTTTGGGTTTGCAACCTGAGCAACGCCCCTTTGTCATTTCGCGCTCTGGCTACGCAGGCGTGCAGCGCCATGCCCTGCTCTGGACGGGCGATAACTCCTCCACCTGGGAGCACCTCACGATGAGTATGGCACAGTTGCAGAATCTGGGCCTTTCGGGGGTCGGATGGGCAGGAGTCGATATTGGGGGCTTTTATGGCGATGCAGGTGGGGAACTGCTGGCCCGCTGGACAGAATTTGGCATCTTCCAGCCGTTTTGCCGCAATCACTCGGAGAAGCAGACGCGGCACCAGGAGCCGTGGGTTTTTGGGGAACCGTATACAAGCATTTGCCGCGCCATGCTCAAGCTGCGCCAGAGATTGCTGCCCTATCTCTACACGCTTTTCGAGGAGTGTCACCGCACAGGCGCGCCTCTGCTGCGCCCCTTATTCTGGGCCTATCCCGCAGATACCGCGACCTATACAATGGGTGATGAGTTTCTATGCGGTGATGTACTGCTGGTGGCGCCGATTACCCGTCCAGGCACAGAGTATCGCCATGTTTATCTGCCTGTGGGGAACTGGTTCCATTTCTGGACGGGAGAACACGTGGAGGGTCCAGCGCACATCCTGGCTCACGCGCCACTCGGTCAGCCGGCCATCTACGCGCGCGCGAACACAGCACTACCGCTTGCTCCAGCGATGAATTACGTAGGGCAGCAAGCAACCGATTCCCTGACCTTCCTCCTCTATCCGTCTGAGGGTAGTGGGCAGGCGACCCTCTACGAAGACGCGGGGGATGGCTACGCGCAAGAAGATGGGAGCTATGCCCGGCGCACGATTACATGTGAAGGAGCAGACGGACATATCCACGTGAGGCTTGGCGAGCAGGAGGGAACGTTTGTGCCTGAGCGACGGTATATACGGCTTGAATTACGCGAAATAGCTTCTAACCCGAAGAGCATTTCAGGTACTGAAGATCCTGTTATCTGGTATTACGACCCTGAGCAGCGACGCGTGCTGATAGATCTAAACGCAGGAAGTCACATGCAATCAATCGATGTGTGTCTATTATGAATGGTAGGTGGGTGAGAAGTCGATCTGCTGCACCATCCTGAAAAATACTACTCGTTTGTTGACTTCTGCTCCCCTATCGTTTAAAATGCGTGCGGATAAATACATATTTCCAAACGATATCTATGTAGTGGAAAGGCAGAGGAATAGCAACATGATCGATAACCCACCTGAATGGCAATCCATACTTACCTCTCTCAAAGAAATCACGGTTGAGAAGGCGCGCGCGATCCTGGGTGAGGGGGGGACGATTGCTTATACTGATGGCGCGTGCATCAAAAATCCGGGCGGTCCGGCTGGCTGGAGCACCATCCTGGTTCCCGCCGACGCCGTGGTCGCGGGGAATATCCCGGCGGGAACTGCGCGCATCGAATGTTTTGGCCACATTCCCGTTTCTCCGAATACCACCAATAATCGCGCCGAAATCTCAGCGGTGCTGGCCACGTTGAGCATCGCGCCCCGCGACTGCCCCCTGCTCATCTATAGCGATAGCGAATATACGATCAAAGTGGCGCAGGGAACCTACAAAATGAAGGCCAACAGTGACCTGTGGGCGCTCTACCAGATCCTGCTGGAGAAACGCAGCGTGACCCCGAAGTTTGAGTGGGTGCGTGGCCATGCCGGTCATGACCAGAACGAGCGCGCCGACGAACTGGCCGGGTTGGGCGCCTGGAATGGCAACCTCGATGCCTATCGTAAATGGCAGGAGTCGAGCTCACCAGAGGCCCGTAGCGGACTGCCCCCGGCTGAAATGGACGCGCTGCGTCGGCTGGTGCAGAGCCTCCACACCTTGTGCGAAACCAGCGCCAGCGAGAGTGGACGCGGCCTGGCTGCCAACGAGCGCGATTTTATCACCAAAATGGCAAAAAGTTTCCAGAAAAATACGTTTGTGCCGTCGCCCGCGCAGAGCAACTGGCTCAAAGGGCTGGCCCGGAAGTATCGCGTCTAGTCTAATAGAACGGCGCGTAACCAGTGCGGGCACCTCTCAGGATAGTTCTAGCGTGAATCGCAGGAATTATCCGCAGGGCTTTCACCGCTTTACTTAGCGCTGTTTGTGGGTAGCGAGCAACCCATTATTGATCTGGAACACCCCCATACCAACCAGGGTGAGGCACAGGTCGCCCAGAGCCTGGATGATCAAACGATGCGCGTCCCGTTCTCCCACGAGGAAGGAGCAGAAACGCTGGCAGGTGACGAATAGCGCGTGAAAGCCTGCCAGCAGCTCTGTGCGCGGCATACGGTCCAGGTGCGAGGACTCGGTGATCTGCATATGGCCACTCGCAACGACTTGCAGGGTTGCCACGGCTGGGAAGGTCTCTGAACAGTCATCCAGAATAGTACGTAGTGCTCTCGGTGCCTGGCGCGCCCCGACCACATGGGCCACGGCCAGCGAGACGCGACGGGTGCTTTCAATGAGAATCTGCCATTCGTGTGGGGTTAGCAGTTGCTCGCCCGCCGTCATGCTGACCACTTCCCCCTCGACCACCCTCGGCATGCCAGGCGCTTCAACCATACGTGGCGTTGTGGGCGCCTCTACCAGGCCCAGTTTCTGGAAATGCAGGAGCAAGATGTCAAAGCTGCTTTCCTGCTCATCTGTAAGAGTTAATCCTGTCGCGGTTGCCCCCCGTTCAAAGCGTATAACCGCGTGCGTCCAGTTGTGGAGATCCCGCAGCGTGGCCTCGGCCTCGCCGCTACTGCCGACGATATGCGCGAGTTTGCCATTATGAAAATAGACATGGGCGATGCTGATGCGGTCAGTGTTGCGCAGGGTCAGGCGCCCAAAGGCGTGGATGTGACGAATACTGGTGACAATACGCGTCAGATCCCGCAGTGATCCCTGCCATGAAGATTGGGAAGAGTTTGGATATGTCTGAACCACGAAAATCACCAGCCTCTCGTAAGTATCGTTCTGAAAAAGAAGCGCATGGATGCCTCCTATCAGAAGATATGATACTCAGAAGCTTCCAGAAGCGTCAACTTTTACAGCATTTATAGCCCTATCTGGTATATAATTTGAGATGCGTTGATATACTATGCGCTATACGAGCATAAAGAGCATATTTTTAAGGGCTGTATGGAGGGGCTAAAATGGAAACCATTTGCCTTGTTTCCTGTTGTGTACCATTCTGTGGATTCTCTCACTGATTTTTCGACCCTCTAGCCATATAACTAAAAAGGGCGCAAGAGATCCAAACATTTCAAAATGATACATTAATATGATAAAATACAGAAGCTATTGGAACGCTTTAAGGAAACCATCTATACAATCGTTTGCATAGAGTTGGTGAAAAAGAGCGTACTGGTTACCACGATCCTGGACAATGTTATTGTCTCGTTGAGTACACGAAAAGGAGCACAGCATGGCTTTCCCAATTACGGCAGAGAGTAGCGTTATTGTAAAGAAAACGCTTATCAAAGAGCAGTTTGATTACGTCTATTTTTTTGCCGCAACCTGGTTTATTGGAGGTATTGCCCTGGATTCATGGGCACACAGCAATATTCCTCGTCTTGAAACGTTTTTCACTCCCTGGCATGGTGCCCTGTATTCCGGGGTAGTGGCGGTCATGGCTGCCCTATTCTGCGCTACGTGGCTCAACCGCAGGCGTGGTGCCAGTGGACTCGCCGCGATTCCAGAGGGCTACGGCATCGCTGTGGTGGGCGCCATCGGAATGGGTATTACTGGCGTAACTGATATGACCTGGCATCTTCTCTTCGGTATCGAGCAAAATCTCGATGCTCTTTTCAGCCCCACCCATTTGCTTGGCATTATCAGCGCTACGCTCATAGCAATTGGTCCGCTTTACGCCATGTACCATCGGTCTGATCCGACTACCTGGGGCGACAAACTTCGCCTGATCTATGCGTTCCTCCTGCTCTTCGTAATTCTCACCATCATGGGAGAGGGGGCTTCGTTTCTGATCTTTTATCGAGGACCACTGGCTGCCTATCCTGGCCAGAACGATGCACAATTGCTGGCTGTCCTTTTGGAAGTGTTCCAGGCCTTTTTTGTGGCCGGGTTTGCCCTCTACATCCTGCGCCGCTGGCGTCTACCCTTTGGCATATTTACCTGTTCACTGCTGGCGGCTGGCCTGGTGCTCTTCATTATTGGACATTTCGCCCTCGGCCCGCTGGTTGCCGGGTTAGCTGGCCTCTCGATGGATAGCGCATACCTCTTGCTCAAACCTACGCCTGAGAGGAAGCTGGCTGTACGGTTTTTTGCAATCATAGCCGCGGCTGCCGAGCCTTTCTTTTTCACCCTCCTCCTGCAAATTGCCTATGGCTCGTTGGCCTGGACTATCCATATGGCCATTGGGTCTGTCGTTGTCATGGGTATCTTTGGCTGGCTGCTTTCGTATCTGGTTGTACCGCAAGGGGCGTGATATACATAGTACACCCAGATTTTGCGGATGAGCTAAAGAAAGGATAGGTGGTACATGGGACAACTCGATCAGAAAGTTGCGATTGTGACTGGAGCCGATAGCGGAATTGGGCGCGCTATCGCTCTCCAGTTTGCGTGGGAAGGGGCGATAGTCGTTGTTAATTATGCGCACGCGCAGGACAAAGCAGAAGAGGTACAGAAGGAGATTGAACTGAATAGCGGGCAGGCTTTTGTGGTGCAAGCTGATGTCTCACAATATGCCCAGGTGGCGAACCTTGTGCAGCAAACGGTTGAACGTTTTCAGCGCCTGGATATCATGGTTAATAACGCGGGCATGGAGATTCACAGTCCCTTCCTGGATGAGACCGAGCAGAATTTTGATCGCGTCATCGGTGTTGACCTCAAAGGAGCCTTCTTCGGCGCGCAACTGGCCGCGCGCGAGATGGTGAAGAGCAAAACGCCGGGTCGCATCATCAATATCTCCTCGGTGCATGAAGATCTGCCCATGACCGGCAACGTCCCCTATTGTTGCGCCAAAGGCGGCATACGCATGCTCACGCGGACCATTTGCCTGGAACTGGCCCCCTACAACATCACCGTCAACAATATCGGCCCCGGCGCAGTCCATACGCCCATTGATAAGGATGTCGAGGCCGATCCAGAGAAGCTAGCGGCACTCCTCAAAGAAATTCCGTTGCATCGTATGGCCCAACCCGATGAAGTGGCGAAGCTCGCGCTCTACCTGGCTTCAGATGCAGCCGCCTATGTGACAGGCGCCACGTACTTCATCGACGGTGGCCTGATGCAGAACACAGGCGGCTTATAGAGCCGCTTATGTTCATAACGGGATTTTCGATATAAATGAAAAAAGGGAAAGTACATTGTATGAGAGGCGATGGTGACACTTCAAAGGTGCAGGGAGAGCACCTGCAACAACGTATCAAGCACGTGTTCCAGCCCTTCCAGCAGCCATCCGGTGTCATGATCGACCTCGCAGGCTATCGCGCGGCTTGCGAGCGGCTTGCCGAGCTTCAGGTGCAGCCGCAAGATGTCGCGGTGGAAACGCTGGTAGTGAACGATCTGCCAGCGGAATGGTTGATTCCCGCTGACCCCATTGCTGATCGCGTACTGCTCTATTTTCACAGCGGCACCTACATCAATGGCTCGCTCGCGACAGATCGCGTGCTGGCCTCGCGGCTAGCTCGCACCACGCGTACTAAAGTGTTGCAGGTGGCCTATCGGCTCGCGCCAGAGTATCCCTTTCCCGCAGCCGTCCATGATGGGTACGCCGCCTATCAGTGGTTGTTCAGCCAGGGGTACACGTCCGAGCAGATTGCGTTGGCTGGTTCAGCGGCTGGTGGGGGCATCGTGCTGGCAGTCTTGTTGCAGGCACGCGAGCAGGGCTATGCACTGCCCGTCGTCGCGGCCTGCCTCTCGCCCTGGAGCAGATCGCGGCCTACTTCGAGAAATACTTCGCTCTGGTTCAAGGAACCTGGCCGGACGAAACCGAGACCTGGCGGTACAGGCCGTACTCAGAGCGGTGTAAGCCTCATGAATGACGTATACAAGCCGTATCCTGCATTCCCAGACATACCTGCGAGAGAGCCAGGCGACCAGACCTTATCAAGCCTATTTCAATTGCGAGGCACGAAGTGGTGGTCGCGCCACGCACGCTGCCTCGCAAAAACCGGAAAACAAACGAGCGCGCTCCTCTGGCTCCCTGAACGCCCCTTGCTAAAACGCATTCCTGGAGGTATACTATGTGTAAGCCTTTCCATCCCGGCGCAAAATGAGAATGCCTCGCGAATCATCAAACAGCGCCAGCCACAGAGCGCCGCGAGCCATGCGCAGTGGCCAGGGATGCGGCTTCTCGCTTGAGATTGAAACAAGAAAGCGAAAAAGCTGGCAAGGCGGGACGCACGGTGGCCAGGGA
>CAXUEY010000051.1:0-37452 GCA_964250225.1 uncultured Ktedonobacteraceae bacterium
AAAAACCTATGCACCAGTTCAAACGCATGATCCTACTCGGCCTGAGACAGAAACGCTCCTGGAGGCGCTATCTCTGGGATGCGCTCCTGGCTCTTGTCGGCTCGCTGGTCGCGACGCTGTTTATTTATGGCCTGCGCCTCTATCCTTCTATCCCGAATATCTCCATGATCTACCTGATCGTGGTGTTGGCGCTGGCCAGTACGCGCGGACTGCTCGCGGCAGTTTTCGCGGCGGTGGTGGCCTTTTTGTGCTTCGATTTTTTTCTGGTAGAGCCGCTCTATACACTGACAATAGCGCGGCCAGAGGAATGGCTGGCGCTCTTCATCTTTTTATGCACGGCTATCATCACCGGACAACTGGCCTCGGCGCTGCGTTTGCGCGCGGAACAGGCCCGTGAGCGCGAGCGCGAGACGCGCGTTCTCTATGAACTGGTGCGCGATACCAATAACGAAGAGGATCTGGATCACCAGCTGGGTGTAGTGGCGCGCATGATGGTCGAGGTCTTTGCCTCGCGTGGCGTGCGCGACTGCGCTATTCTGCTACCCGACGAGCAGGGGCGGCCCATGCTGGGTGCCAGCGCGCACAAGCCAGTGAAGAGCATCCAACTGAGCGCGGATGAGCTGGCTACAGTGGCCTGGGTCATGCGCGAGGGCCAGACCGTCGAGTTTTACGATCTCGCCCATGAGCCGCGCAAGTCTGGCGGTTATTCACCACGCGTAGTGATTCGCAGCACAAGCATGCCGCACACCTCGCGCAGCTATCTCAGCCTGTTTCCGCTGAAAACAGGCCAGAAGGTCGCGGGCGTGTTGTGTGTGCTGATGGAAGAAGATCCGCGTCTCTTTGCGCGGGAAAAACGCCTGGGCAGCGTGGCCAACCGCGCTGATCCACGCTCGACCTTTTTCTGGGCCTTTCTCGATCAGGCAACCTCAATGATCGAACACGCCCGCCTGCGTCGCGAAGGTCTGCAAGTAGAGATCCTGCAACGCACCGACGCCTTGCGCGCCGCTCTGCTCTCCTCCGTCTCGCACGACCTGCGCACGCCGCTGACCTCGATTAAGGCCGCGGCCAGCAGCCTGCTGCAAGAAGATGTGCAATGGGACGAGGAGAGTCGGCGCAGTTTTACGCTGGCCATTGAAAACGAGGCTGATCGGCTCAATCGGCTGGTGGAGAACCTGCTAGACCTCTCGCGTATCGAGGGTGGAGCGCTCCAGCCCGAAAAAGAGTGGTATCCCATTGATGAACTAGTCCATGATGTGCTCAGCCGCATGCAATCCCGCTTGCAGGGGCACGAGATCACAACTGTGCTGCCCGCTGACCTGCCGCCAGTCGAACTGGATTATCTGATGATCGACCAGGTGCTGACCAACCTGCTGGAAAATGCCGCGCGCTACACACCAGCGCATTCGCCCCTTGAAATCACCGTTTCTGCCACAGCGCACGAGATGCTCGTCTCGCTGGCTGATCGCGGTCCTGGCATTCCCCGCGACGACCTGGAGCGTATCTTCGACAAATTCTATCGCGTGCTGGGCCATAGCCGCAAAACTGGTGGCACCGGAGTTGGCCTGGCCGTATGCCGAGGACTGATCGAGGCCCACGGGGGACGTATCTGGGCCACCAACCGCACAGGCGGCGGCGCGCTTTTCCACTTCACCCTGCCTATGCATATGTCCAATAATAAATCTGAACAGTCTCTGTGAATCAGACCAGCATGCATGGTATAGTATGGAGGAGGGTTGGTGGTGGGCACAGTGAGCACTCGGCTAAGGGAAAAAGCAGAAAGGTTTTTGTGCAAGCGCATGAGTAAAAGTGGCGCACGTATTCTGGTTGTCGATGATGAAATAGAGATCCTGCGCGCGCTTCAGCGTAACCTCGTCGCACACGGCTATGAGGTTTTTACAGCCAGTAGCGGCGAGCAGGCATTGGAAGAGATCATGATGCATCGACCCGACCTGATGCTGCTCGATCTCGGTTTGCCGGGCATGAGTGGCCTGGATGTGTGCAGGAAAGTTCGCGCAGAATCGAATTTGCCCATTATTGTCCTCTCGGTCAAAGATACTGAGCATGATAAAGTCCTGGCTCTGGACCTGGGGGCAGATGACTATATTTCCAAGCCTTTCGGCATCAATGAGGTGCTGGCGCGCATTCGCGTCTCTCTACGTCACAGCGCTCAGGTTCCGGCTGGCACCGAGCCAATCTTTGTGGCTGGCCCCCTGAAGGTTGATTTCGTCCAGCGCGGGGTCACCGTCAATAATGTTGAGGTCAAACTGACTCCCACCGAGTATGACCTGCTCAAAGCGCTGATTAAGAATGCCGGCAAAATTATGACCCGCCAGATGCTGCTCTCCCAGGTGTGGGGAACTGGCTATGGCGCGGATTCCCATTACCTGCACGTCTACATCGGTCAGTTGCGCCGCAAAATCGAGCCAGATCCCGCCCATCCTCGCTTTATCCTCACGATTTCCGGCGTGGGCTATCGCTTTAGCACAGAGGAATAGCGCCTTCGCGCGTTCCCTCGACGCTGCGAAGCATCTATGTTAGACTGGTCACACCACAAATGTACAGGCCGGGGCCTGCAGCCTGGCGAGAGCAAAAACAATAGACATGGATTTCCACCGTCAAATAAGTGAGGATATATTTATGGATTCCTATGTTGGCGAGACGCGTCCAGCTCGCCTGATTGCGGTTGGCAATCGCATCGATCTCAAAGCAGCGACCAGTGAGGCTACCTTTACCGCTGAATTAGAGCGCATTGTCGGCCTCGCGATGCCACATCTGGCGTCCGAACGACCCAACCTGGTGGTACTCGGTGAAGTGCTGGGTTTGCCGCTCGCACTCTCAGGCAAACGCGGCGCGGTGCCCCGACGTATGCGCACAGCCAGCGTCGCTATGAGCATGCTCGCTCTGGGCTATACCCGGCGCATGCTCTCGTATCGACGCACATTCCCCGGCATTTCTCTGGTGCGCGCACTGCTGCTCTCGCTCGCGGATACCCTCTATCGTCCCTTCACCGAAACGCTCAGCCAGCTTGCAGCACGCCACCACATCTATCTGTCAGCCACGACAATTACGCCGCACGTCTATTGCTCAACCGATCCGTTGCAGGTCGCGCGCTTCGGCAAAAAACAGGTTGGGCGCGTCTATCTGCCTGCTGACCCTGGGGTCTACAATACTGGCTTTCTCTGGGGGCCTGATGGCAGCTTGCTTGGCACAACCGACAAGGTGTTTCTCACTGAGAGTGAACGCTCAACGCTGGACCTCACGCCCGGTGACCTGGCAGATGTGCGTCCGTTTGATACCGAGCTAGGCAGGCTGGGCATCGCGATCAGCCTGGACGCCTTCACACCTGCTTATTTGCGCCGCATGGATGAGCAGGGAGTGCAGATCATCCTTCAAAACGATGCCAATGATGGCGTCTGGGCCGGTCCCTCAAAAACCTGGGAGTGGCAACCGCAGGAGTGGCTTAATTCGGTGCTCGGCAGCCTGCAGGATGAGTATCCCAACCTGCTCTTCAATGTGTGTCCCATGCAGGTGGGCAATTTCTTTGACATCCTCTTCGATGGTCAGTCAACCATCACAGCGAAAAGCCAGCACGCGCCCGATGCCCGGTGCAATTTTGTGGGCAACGACGGCTTTTATCATACAGTGACGGGTAAGCCTTTCACAGGCCGCGTGCTCGCCTGCGCACCCTGGGCTATAGATGATCCCGTATGCACCAATCCGACGCCCTCACTCACGGAAAGGCGCGCGCATTTGCAGCAGTATGGCAAGCAGCTCTCGCCAGGGGGCGCCCGTACTAATCAGTATCCCGAAACCGCAATCTGGGCCGACGTAGATGTGCCCATCCCAACATAGAGCACTTTTCAGGACTCTTTGCCCATGCGTTTGCATTTTTATCGATGCATTGCTATACTCAACTCTTGTAGAAGTAGAACGATTATACCTCTGTACAACCGGGTTCTGCCGTTTTCTCCCGGCAGACTCTAGCTTGCTTGAAGGAACAACCTATGCAGAAATCATCAATTGGACCCTCTATCTCAACCGATATCGCAACAGGGAGTGAACTGGCACAGGCGATAGGCGCTCCTCAATCCACAAGTGCCGCAGACCTCCAGATGGTGGGCTTTGGCGCGGGTGTGCATCAATATCTGAATCAGATCCTGACACTCATCTATTCCAGAACAACGACACTGCTGGCTGCGAATATGGTCCTGACCTCTCTCTTGCTCTCTGCCCGGCTTGCCAAGACCTGGGTTGGACAGGATTTCTTCTATGTGTGCGCGGTCTGCTGTTTCGCGCTTTCCGCTATCACCAGTACCATTGTCCTGTACCCGCGTTTGCATCGTCATGACGCTGAAGGGCTGATCTTCTGGCGCGCTATTCTTATGAAAAAGACGCCTGAAGACTATCATGCCAGTATCTGTGCATTGGACAAAGCGGCGGTCGAGAAGGAATATGCGAAAGACAACTGGCATATCTCTCGCACGATTCGTTACAAAGATACATTGCTGCGCTGCGCGATCACGCTTTTTGTGTGTGGCATCAGTTTTGCGATTTTTGGGGTAGTGGGTCCGGTCGCCTTCAGCCGCCTCCACCTCTAGCTTCCACCAACCACACACGCTTCATAGCGCTTCATGAGCAAGATCAGGCGGCACAGTGGTACCCTGCGCGTAGCAGCACAAGTCCACCAGTGGGCAGCTCGTGCACGCTGGCCGTTGCGCGTGACAGACGCGCCGCCCATGCTGGATCAGTTGCACATGCAGGGGATAAACCCATGCTGACGGCACGCTTTTGAGGAAGACTTCATGCGCCCTGTCCGCGCTCACTGTTGGCCCGATGAGGCCCAGGCGCTTGCTGGTACGATGGACGTGCGTATCAATAGGCATAATAGCCTGATCCATGTTGAACATGAGCACGCAGGCCGCAGTTTTTGGTCCCACGCCTGGATAGGTGCGCAGATAGCGCCACCCCTCTTCCGGCGCGCGTTGGCACAACTCGTGCAGCAGATATGCCGCCAGTGTTCCCTGGTATCCATCGGCCTCTCGCCGCTCCGTCAGAGTGTGCAGCACATCCTGAATACGCACCGATTTGATGTTTGCCAGGCCCCCGCACTTGATCGCTTCCGCAACGGCATACGTCGGCGCATCTCGCACTGCCTCCCAACCCGTAAACGTCTCAATTAAGCGCTGATACGCGCGCCCAGAATTAATATCGGACGTATGCTGCGAGAGAATCGTGCCGATCAGGCCGCCGAGTGGATCAAAATCCGGCGCGTTTTGGGGTACCCCATAGACCTGGCTCAACCGTTCAAATACCTGCACCAGATGCTCAGGTGTGGATGATGTACTGCTCTCTCTCAATGCGTTTTTCTCATCTTTCCCCAAAATAAATTTCATGCTCAGCATAGCATAATTGTCCATGATTTGAAATCGTCCCTCGTGACAAGAAGTGGAACGTCAAAAAGAAGTTGCAGCCTATCAGCACCAGAGCTTGTGCCTGATCTCTGGCTAATTGAGTGGGTAGTTGGTAGTTTGTCTATGCATCGGTCGCGGGAGATTGTGTGATGAGACATCTGAGAACATTGTTCCTTCCTTTCCTCCTTATTTTTGTGTTGCTTCTCAGCGCGTGCGGCGCTGGCAGTAGCAGCAACAATGGAACACAAACACATGCGGGACCACAGGAGTTGACGGGCGGCAATAGTTACATCTCCTGTCCCGATGGCACCAACACCACCGCCGCCGCTCCTGAACGCGGCTCCGTCACCTTGACCGTTTCCGGCTCGACCTCCAGCCCCGCTGAAGACGCGCTGGTGCAGCAAAACTTGCAGCGTTTCGAGGCCTTACATCCCTCGATTAAGATTAACTGGTCACCCATCCCTGGCGACTACGCCACCAAAATGCGCGCCAATGTAGCCAGCAACACGGTACCCGATGTGTTTTATCTGCTCTCTGCCATGTCGAGCAAGTATATTAGCGCGGACAAGTTGCTCAACCTCTCACCGTATATGGCCCGCGATGGCCTCAAGGCGAGCGCTTACTATCCCTCCCTGCTTCATCCCTTTGTCTGCAAAAGCGGCCAGATTTATGGGCTGCCAAAGGACTGGAGCAGCCTGGGCGTGTTCTATAACAGGCAAATGTTCCAGGCAGCCGGACTGCTTTCCCCCGGCCCGGACTGGACCTGGCAGGATATGCAGCATGACGCGCAAAAGCTGACCCACAACGTTGGGACGCCCAATTCGGTCTACGGCGCCGTGTTATCCGCCGACCTCTCGCGCTGGGGCGCGTTCCTGCATACCGCGGGCGGCTCGGTGCTCAATCAGGATGGCACACAGGCCGCGTTTAACAGTCCACAGGGCATCAAGGCGCTGCAATTCTACGACAGTTTCTTCAAAAACCAGAGTGGCGCGCAGCCTACCACCGTGGGCGCGCCCTGGAGCGGCGATGCGTTTGGCAAACAACGCGCGGCAATGGTGATCGAGGGGAGCTGGCTCATCCCTTACCTGCAAGCGACTTATCCAGGGACGCCCTATAGCATCGCACCCCTGCCAGTTGCCCCAAATGGTCAGCGCGGCAATCTGGCTTTCACCAACGCCTGGGCCGCGTATGCCAGCACCCAGCATCCTGAGGCCGCCTGGGAACTCATCAAGTATATGACCGGCGCCAGCGTGCAGGAGAGCCAGCTCAACGCGGGCTTTGCTCTGCCCACTCTGCAAAGTCTCGCCAACGCGTCGTACTTCTCGGCCCATCCCGACTTTAAAGTGCTCTTCGATGCCGCGCCCTATAGCACCGCCGACTATTACGGCCCGCTGGATACCAGCATCCACACAGCTCTCTCCAACGCTATCAGCGCGGTCCTGCTCAATAAACAAGATCCGCCCTCAGCCTTGAGGGACGCCTCTATCAGAGTCAACAATGCATTGGAAGAAGGGTAAGCACATCATCTCACCCATACCCGCCAGGCGCAAAAACTTGTTGGCCCTTCGCTGTAAGCTAAAAGTGAGACACTCACTCAGCTTGTTTATAAAATGGTGAGCTGCGGCAAGCGGCCACGCGCTTGTTTGTGACGAGAAATTATGCGAACGCAACCTCTCATCACAAATGCCGCACTGGGCTAAGACTTATGGTTTGGAAAGGGAAAAGATGCATGGCAAGCCAATCAGAGGGCCAATCAGTCGCCAGTTCCCCACCACTGACCGCGCAGGGGAGACGCCAACTTATGCGCGGCAGTGGTGGCTACTCAAAGGGCCGCTCGGACACGCTAATGGCGTATCTCTTTCTCACTCCCTACCTCCTGGTCCTGCTCGTCTTCCTGGTCTTCACTGCGCTGTATGGCATTGGTTTGAGCTTCTTTCGCGTGGACATTGGTTTTACCGCACCGATCTTCGTCGGCATCAAAAACTATAGCGCGCTGTTTGGCCAGCTTGCCCATCCTTCCCTGAGCGATTTCTGGACCTCGATGCTCAATATCCTGAAGTTCGCCTTTTTCGTGGTCATCGGGCAAACCATCCTGGCCTTGCTCCTGGCGCTACTCTTGCAAATGGTTGTACATGCCCGTGGCATTTTGCGCACGACGCTCTATATCCCGGCGGTCACCTCTTCGGTGGCGACCTCGCTGATTTTTCTCTGGCTCTACAATCCCGATGGCATTCTCAATTATCTGCTCTCGCTGATCCATATCCAGGGACCAGACTGGCTCAACGATGTCTTCTGGGCCTTGCCCGCGCTGATGTTTCTGAACATCTGGACCACCTCCGCTTCTTTTATGATCTTTTTTCTGGCGGCCTTACAGGATGTGCCAAAGGAAGTGCTTGAGGCGGCGGGGGTCGATGGCGCCAATCGCTTCCAGATCTTCTGGCATGTCACCGTGCCGTTGTTGCGTCCGACGATCTTTCTGGTGGCCGCGCTGGGCACGATTGGCGCGTTCCAGATGTTTGACCAGGCCAAGTTTATGACCGCCGGCCAGCCGCTCAACTCGACGCTGACGCCAATGTTGCAGATCTACAACGAGGGTTTTGTCAATGGGCGTTTTGGTCAGGCCGCCGCAATGTCCGTCCTGCTTTTCATTGTGATTTTTCTGGTCACCATTCTGCAACGGGGCCTGCTCGATCCAGCGGCCAAACGTTCGTGACGACTCCTACGGCAAAAGCCAGGGCTTCTCATTATCCCAGGACTAAAGCTACGAGATTTGACGGGGCGGCTAGATAAAAAAGGGGGAAATTCAATGGCACAGGCACGGGTTCGCGCCAATTCACTCGGTGCAGAGCGGCAACCATTGCGCTGGTGGAGCGTGATCGCCTATCTCTTCCTGGCAATCTTTATCCTCACATCCATCGGGCCGCTGATCCTTACGCTGACCTCTTCCTTCAAGACGATGCACGATGTCCTGGCGTTTCCCCCGTCTTTCCTACCCAGACCCTGGATCTGGGATAATTATCACTTTGTCCTCTCCAACCCACTGTTCCTGCGCTGGATGCTCAACGCGTTTATTTACGCAGCAGGCGCGATGGTGCTCAATGTGATCTTCTCGGCAATGGCTGGCTACGCGCTTGGACGTATGGAGTTTCGCGGCAGAGAACTGATCCTGCTGGTCACGCTGAGTATCATGATGATCCCCGCTGCCGTCACTCTGATCCCCAGGTTTCTCGTGGTCAACGACCTGGGCCTGGCCAATACCTACTTCGCGCTGATCCTACCAGCGATGGCACAGCCATTCTCAGTCTTTATTATGGTGCAGTTTATGAAAGGACTGCCCAAAGAGTTGGAAGAATCGGCCAGCATCGACGGCGCCTCGCGTCTGCGCACCTTCTTTCAGATTGTCCTGCCCCAGGTCAAACCCGCTCTCACAGCGGTGGCGATCCTCACCTTCCAGGGGGCCTGGAATGACTTCCAGTGGCCTCTGGTCGTAATGGCCAGACAAGAGATGTATACCCTGCCGGTGGGCCTGTTCTTCTTCAAATCGGCTCATTATACGCAGTATAATCTGTTGCTCGCCGGTTCGGTCTTTAATACAATCCCCATCCTGATCCTCTTCTTTATCTTCCAGCGCTATTTTATCGAGGGCGCGGTGGCTTCAGGGGTGAAAGGGTAGACATCCCTAGACCACAGACGCAGCACAACCGCCTCTACAAAAATGTCGCAGCAGAGACATAAGTAAGGTCCATTTCCCCTCTGAAAGATGAGAGAGAAATGGACCATGTCTGGGAAAGGAATGTCTCGACGCTCACTGGATATCATTCCCTTCACATATTTAGTTGCTCTTTCATGCTCTCTGGTTGCGCGCATTTTGCGTAATGTGCTGAAAAAACACCACTCAAAGAAGCGGATGTTTTCTGGTATCGCATAGTTTCTACTACTATAATGGCAAAAACAAGTATATTGGGTTTTAAGCGAACCCGCAACCATGACCCCCTCACCGACAACTTCCTTAGTAAGAGCCATTTCATTGTTCCAGAAGAAAAATACAGATTTTACCAGTGCAACATTGGTATTAATATTCTTGCGCCCGTGAGATAGTTAAACTGTATTTTTCTCAAAAAATCTCTCCAGAGGGGAGAGTATTTTATCAGAATAGGATGGAAAAGAGAGGTAAAGATATGCTTCACGTGTTCCCCCGTCAAAATCGTCTGCTGGTTCTGCTCCTGCTCGGCAGTCTGTTGCTCGCCGCGTGCGGAACCTCATCAGCCCGCCTGAGCAATCGCGCTCTTGCTATTGCTTCTGCCAATGAGGTCACGATTCCTGAGGCGCAGGATCTTTTTACGCCGTTTATCCTCACGATTCAGCAGGGTACCAGGGTGACATGGCTGAATAGTGATAAGGTGCCACATAGTATTACAACAACCTGGGACACCAGCACCTTCCTCAACCCACAGCCTTTCTCGTTGAGCATGCCCGCACATGCCAGCACGTCGTTTACTTTCACGCAGGCGGGGATTTATGACTACTTCGACAACACCCAGGCCCGCTGGGATAAGGCCGATCATCGCGTCTCAGCCAACAAGGGTGTGCCAAATTTTCCTCTGGCAATGGAAGGTGTCATCTGGGTTCAGGGCCACATCAATGGTCTGCCCAACAATGTCACTAACGACATTCCCAGCGGGAAAGATGCATTTACACATGCTTTCCTGGCCATCGCTCAAGGCGGGAGCATCTCGTGGCATAACGCTGATACAGATACACATCTTATCTCAGCAGTGACAGGTGCAGGCAGCGCCATCAATCAGGCCGGGATACAGGAAATCTCGATTAAAGGGACCAACGACATGCCAGGCGGCGAGACGAAAACACTGACCTTCGCGCATCCCGGCCTCTATTACTACTACTGCGCCGCCCACGCGTCCGTAAACACAGCCTGGCACCGCGCTCAGGCACACCCGGACGCCTCGGAAGCGCCCATTCCTATGGACGGCTTTGTGCTGGTAGAATAAGGGCACATTGAGGATTGAAGAAGTCGATGGGGTAGAAGATCACATATGTGTACTCATCATACGAGGCAGATGCAACTCTTGTACATCTGCCTCGTATGATGCTTTGGCGATGATTGGCAAACGAACCTGATGAAAACAGAGAGTGAGAGTCTTCGCCTGATCTCTCACTCTCTGCTTATGAAAAAAGAGGAAGGCGTTCGGTAAACGGCGTGGGCGCGCACATTCCGATCAAATCCGACGCTTCCTCTTTTTCCTTTGGGTGAGAGGATGCCTGTATACGTTACAACCCCATCCCCTCATCCCCTCACATACTTAGTTGCTCAATTATGCCTTCTGGTTGCGGGTGTTTTGGTTAATATGCAAAAATCGTCTTCCCCACAAGATACGTTCCTGACAACCTGCATTTTGAGCCAATCTCCTGCCAGAGGCGAATGATACCGGATTGAGCGGTTTTTAGTGTATATTGGGTTTTATGCGCACCCGCAACCATAGGCCCCCCGTAAGCAACTTATAGAGAAAGAGCTATGTATCGCTGGTGGAAAGTAAGCGTGCCAGGTGCCCCAGGCTGAAGAATAGAGATAGTAATAAGCACCCGACCTTTCCCCTCTTAATCAGAATTGGCGTGAGTAGAGCCAGGAAGGAATGTCATGATTCTCCACCAAAGCATTTCAGGAAGAAATGCCTGGAACCAACAGGAGAAGGCGGAACGGGATACTTCTGCGTTTGGAGAGATTCTGCAATGGGCTCGTTGTGGCGATGCTGAGGCGTTGAGCACGCTCTATCGCCAGTTTCTTCCAGCTATTTTTGGCTATATCGCTGCCCGTGTTCCTGATCGTGACACGGCAGAAGACTTAACGTCTGAGGTTTTTCTCAAGATGGTCGAAAGCATTCGCCGGGTGCGTACCAATGAAGAAGCAGGTTTCGCCAGCTGGCTTTTGCAGATCTCCAGGATCACTGTAGCTGGATACTATCGAAAACGAGCAAGGCAACCGGCGATACAACGGTTAGAGACACTGGCCCCAGAGGAGCAGGAAGAGGCGACGAGCCTGTTACCATCCAATGAGGCGTGCTCTGACCCGTTAGATTGGTTAGTAGCACACGATGAGTGGAGTGCTGTCGTGGAAGCAATGAATCTGCTGACAGAGGAGCAGCGCCAGGTACTGATTGCGCGGTTGATCCTGGAATACAATGTGGCGACTGTGGCGAAAATGCTGGGCAAGACGACCACTGCAATTAAATCGCTCCAATTTCGAGCATTGCAGAGCTTGCAGCGTCTTCTCACCCGTCAGGCCACTACCCATCAACGGCTTCACCAGAGGGAGGAAATACAATGAGGTGGCTTCCTGAACGTTTTTCCGAACAGCTTGAACGCTGTCGCGCCCACCGTTCTGGACAAAACAGAGTCGGGTCACAGACTTCTGCTTTTTCTCCAGAGGAAGATGAGGAGATCGAGCCACTCGCAACGCTGGCCCGTAGTTTGCAAAACGCAAGGCCAATGCAGGCCGACGCCCGTTTTGCTGATCTTCTGGAGAAGCAATTACTGGCATCCACGGCCCGACAGACGCGCCTCAGCCAGGCAACGAAGATTACGCGCCAGCAACAAGAAGCCCGGCTCTCGCCAATGAAGCTCGCGCTGGTTGCGTTCACTTGCCTGCTTGTATTGTGCCTGGGAATTGGTACTCTGGTGATCGGATCGCTCCCCCTAACGCACAAGCCAGTTCAATCCACGGTCAACCAGGTTGAATTGACCGATCAAGCCGCGCATACGCAGTTGCACACGCTGGCCAGCTTTGCAGATCCCGCACATGCCCAGGCCTATCGCGGGGCTCTGACAAAGCTGGACCAGCAGATTGATGACTGCGCTCACGAAGTAGAAAACGTACCTGCGAAGTCGGGCTGGCAACAGGCAAACCGGGAATTAACAGAACTCAAAGCAGATGCTCGCCAGGCACTCTATCAGCTCCTTCTGCCTCTGGCCCAACTGGAGCGTGTGCTCACAACGACGGAATTAGGGAAGTTGGGAGCATCTGTACCTGTAGTGCGCAGCGCGTCGTTCACCCTGACCTCTGCCAAAAACCAGGCCACGGTCTTCCTCCAGGGAAGTGGGATCATGCCCGGAGCGCACCTGCTGGTTGATACACAAGAGATCCCTCTGAATGGCGTTACACAGAATGGAGGATATGCAATAACTATCCCCTGGTCGGCTCAGTCGCCATTACCCCAACATCTGGGTATCTTGAATAAGGATCACACAGCGGCTCAAACAACCACCCTCCTGATACAAAGTACGCAGAGCACCGATGATAAAGGCGGAGGCGATGGCAGCCACCATAGGGGTCGGGGTGGAGGTCAGGATGGATAGCGCTAGCATACAGCCCGATGGGGAGTTGAAGGAAGATCTTAAGTAGCCGCGTGAACGGTCCCATAGCGCTTGAATATCTCTTGCCCAGGCTCTATAATAACATGCACATTCTATTATTGTGCAGGCACTGCTTCTGACAATTCCTGGCATTGCGAGAGAAAGAGGTTCAACCGGCATGGAGATCAGCGAACCCTCCGGCGAGATCGCCGCTCGTTCAATCAGTAGCGCACCCACACGGCGCGTATCCATCTTTGAGCAGATGAATATCAACGCGTTCTGGCTCGCCAATAACTTCCACTGGCAGGCATTGCTGGCTATCGTGATTCCCAGTATGGTCGTTAAATTTCTGGGCGACTCCAACAAGGATATTAACCTGGCCCTGGTGGTCATCTGGGGGACGCTTGTCGCGGTTGTCGTCAATCCCCTGGTGGGAGCTATTTCTGACCACGCGACGTTTCGCATGGGTCGGCGTCGCCCCTTTATGATCGTTGGCACGCTTTTCAATGTCATCGTTCTCGCGCTTTTTGCCTTTGCACCCTCCTGGTTCTCTTCAACCGAGCTGTTGATCGCTTTTATTGTGCTCTTCTTGCTCTTACAATTCACCAATAACCTGGCAAACTCGCCCTGGAGCGCAATTATCGCCGATAAAGTGCCCCAGAACCAGCGTGGGATAACCGCTGGCTTCAACGGTCTCTTTACCCTCCTGGGCACAGCTTTTGGCTCGCTGGTCGCTGGCATCATCGTCAACAAAAACGACTCACTGCCCCTCTATCGCAACGAAATCGTGCAGATCTTTCTGCTGATCGCGCTCATCCAGATTGTTTTCGTTGCCTATACCGTGCTGACCGTCAAAGAGACGCCTGTGGAGCGCGAAGGGCGGCTCGACCTGAAAGGCGTCCTGCAGCGCTTTTTCTTTAAACCCAGCCAGTATCCAGATCTGTCCTGGGTGCTGCTGGCGCGTTTGCTGGTGCAGATGGGGATCTGGGGGATTTTCTACTTTCTGCAGTACTACTTTGACGATGTGCTGGGCGGCCCTGGTGTCAAAGTCATTTTCTTGAATATTCCCTTTTCCGGTGAGAAGTTCTCGGCGCTCTTCCTGCCTTTCCTGCTGGTCGCCGCCCTACCAACTTCGCTGATTGCTGGCTGGATTTCGGACCACTATGGACGCAAGGGCCTGGTCTATCTCTCAGGCGCGGTGATGGCGCTGGTCTGCCTGATCTTTATCTGGTTCCCGACCCAGAGCCTGGCTTTGGTGGCTGGCGCGCTCTTCGGCATCAGCTATGGCGCGTATAGCAGCGTGGACTGGGCGCTAACCTGCGACGTGCTCCCACCAACAGACGAGGCAGGCAAGTTTCTGGGCATCTGGTCGGCGATGGGTATTATCCCGCAGGTGGTGGGTATCACCGTCGGCGCGCTGATCCTTCAAGCCCTGCGCGGCATGCCCAATCACTTCGGTTATACCGTGCTCTTCTGCGTGACGATTGTCTACTTCGCACTCGGCACGCTGATCATCCGGGGCGTTAAGGGCGTGAAGTAGTTTCTTTTGTGGGTATAATGGAGCGGGTAGGTGGGATTGCTGTACCTACTCGCTAATTGAAACTGGAAGGGGAAAGAAACATGCAAGCCATAGAACTTTATCCAGGAATTATCTCTGATCCCAAAATCCTCGATGGCAAACCCATTATTCGAGGTACACGTGTGCCAGTTGCCCTTGTGTTGGGCAAATTAGCGGGGGGCATGACCATTGATGAGCTAATATATGAGTATTACCTGACGATGGAGGGTGTGCGCGCGGCGTTAGGGTACGCAGCTCAACGTGTAACTGAAGAAGATGTATATGTCACCCAAGAGTAACTGGTCTTTTTTAATAGATGAGAATGCAAGCCGAACACTTGCAGACTCTTTGCGTATTGCTGGTTACCCTGCTGAGCATGTATGTGATGCTGGGTTGAAAGGTCATCCCGATAGCGATGTATTTGCTTATGCTCAGGCTCATCAGCAAACTATTATTACAATTGACCTCGATTTTTCTAATATAACGCGTTATCCGCCACCACACTGTGGCATTATTATTTTGCGCTTAGCGAATAATACATCTATTGCGGATATGCTACATGAACTGCAAAATGGCTTAAATACGTTTGGCGAGCAAGCATTAACTGGTGTGCTTCTCGTTGTTGAAAAGGGGAGAATTCGAGTTCGTCGCTAGAGGATTTTTAAAAAAGCATAGCCAAATTAGCATTGTAGCTTGCTTCTCACCCCAACTCCACCATATAATACTCCCAAGAACTGCACCGCAAAAGGGAGAGCTTTGAGACACGACGACCAACAGCCACCGCAGGGACCGCACGGCCCACAGCCATATGCTGGCTGGACATATGATCAGCCACCGCAGCCCACCCCGCGTCCGTCTGCCGGGCCACCTGCTGGCTATCCTCCACCGCAACTTCAGACTCCCTATAGTCAGTCAGGTTATTTTCCTGAGATGAACCAGGAGTCGCCATCGTCTGCGTACTACCCGGACCTGACGATGGACATGGGCAGTTCGCTTGGCTATGGGCAGGGTATCGAGCATCATGTGATTAGTATGCCGCAACCGACTCAATCGCTGCCCCGCCTGCGCCAGTCGCGTTTGCAGCAGTTGCGCGAGGAGCGTATGCGCCGCCAGCAGCGTCGCGTCAACTCGGATGCGACCGAGACGATTGCGCGCGGGAAAGTGCTGCGCCGCCCCTCAATATCTGGTCCACTGGGAAATCTTCCCGCCAGCCCGCTTGCTGCTCCACCATACTCGCCATTTCCCGGCGCATCCGTCCAGCAGGCGGAACAAGCGGCCGCCTTGCCCGACGCGCTGGCCACTCCCGTCGAGGCCGCCAATCTGACACCAGCGGCAACGGGCGCGCAGGATACCGCGATGATTCAGCGCGTCCAGGTGGCACGGGCATCTTCGCTCATCAGTGGCGCGCTGCTGATGAGCAGTATTCTGGGGCTGCTCCAGACCTTTCTCTTTACCTATATTTTTGGGCGCAATGGGAATGGTGATGCCTATTTGCAGGCGTATCTCATCCCGAACCTGATCTATACAGTTATCGCGGGCGGCGCGCTCAGCTCAGCCTTTATTCCTGTCTTTACGTCCTATGAGGTTGGGCGCAAGGATGAGCAAACAGCCTGGCACATTGCGAGCAGCGCGCTGAATATCTCGGTGCTGCTGATGATTGTCTTCTCGCTGGTGGGATTTTTCCTGGCACCGCTGATTGTGCCGCTCTATAGTCATGGTTTCCCACCGGCCGAGATCAATCTGATTGTGACCCTGACACGCATTATGCTGATTCAGGCGGTGGTGCTTGGCTCTGGCGTGATCGTCGGGGCGGTGCTCAATACCAAACAAGACTTTGGCCGAACCGCCCTGGGGGCCGTGTTGTACAATGTTGGTCTGAATCTGGGCCTGCTGCCCGGCTTTTTTCTGACCTTTCACGCGCGCGGCAGCTCGGCTGATGCGGCTGTGTACGCGGCTACATGGGGTGTAGTCCTGGGCGCAATCTTGCAGGTAGGTGTGCAGATACCCGGTCTGTCTAAAATCAAGATGCGCTACACTTTTGCCTTCGACTGGCGTCATCCAGGTGTGCTCCAGATTGGGCGCCAGATGATTCCGCGCGTCATCAATGCCATGATGCTCTCGTTCAGTACGGCGGTGGACCGCTTCCTGCTCGCTTTCCTGAGCACAGCCGTGGCAGCCCACCTGATCAGCGGCCTGATTAACGAGTATTTCCAGGCGTTCTCAATTCTACTACTACCGATTTCGATCTTCGGCTCGTCGGTCTCCACTGCTGCCTTTCCCACGCTGGCCGGCTATGTGGCGCGAGGCCGCCTTGACCGTGTGCGCACGATCATCACAGAAACCCTGCGCGGTATCCTTTTCCTGACCATCCCCTCCGGCATTGGCCTGGGCATCCTGGCCTTTCCTATCGCACAAGCGCTGCTGGAACATGGAAACTTTGATTTGCAGGCCGCGCAATATACGTCGGTTGTGCTGCTCTGCTTTGCCATCGGTCTGCCCGGCTTTGCGGCAGTAGAGATCCTGGTGCGCTCTTTCTACGCGCTGCAAGATAGTAAGACCCCCGTGACGATCAGTGTGGCTCAGTTTATTCTGAAGATCGCCTTGAGCATTCTCCTCATCAACCTGGCGGTCTTTGGTGTGCAATGGGGTATGGGCGCGCTGGCTCTCTCAACGTCGGTTGCGACTATCCTTGAGGCTATCGTGCTCTTTATCCTGATCTATCAGCGTATCGACGGCTTCGATCTGCGCGCACTGGCACAGTTTATAGGCCGCACCCTGCTAGCTGCCGGAGCGCTGGCCGTGGTTCTGTTGCTGGCTCGACCCATCCTCGACCATGTGATCGATACCACCAGTATGACACGCCTGACTGTCCCTGGCATCTTCATGGCCCTGTTCAAACTCCTGCTGGAACTGGCGGTTGGTTCGCTCACCTACCTGGTAGTGGCACGTCTGTTTAAGATGGAAGAGATGAACTCTGGCCTCGTGCGCCGCGTGCTTAATCTCTTGCACATTCCGTGGCTCTAACTTCAGAGTATGGCGGGTAGTTTTACAGCTATAAGAGATTTCAGTCAACAAAAAAGTGGAGCCCTCGCGCGCGCGGCACATTTTTGTTGACTGAAAAAAAAACCAAATTAACGGCGGCATAGTAGATAACCATGACGGTATCCAGGAACTTCAGGGCTTCCGGTTTCTTGCGCTGGAAGGAGTTGCGCCCGATGATCGAGCCGAAGCCGCCACCATCGCGAATCGCGCGCACCTCGTTGAAAAACTGCTCGTCGGCTGCCGTGGCACCACCAGAGAAGATGACAATGCGGCGTCCAGCGAAGGCACTCTCAATGACGTTCTGGACACGCTCGGCCTGCGTCGAGATCGGGATTTCGTACTTCTGATAGACCTTCTGGGCCTCGGCCAGCTCGACCTTCGCGCCGGGCAGCTTGACCTTGATGATGTCCGCGCCCATTTGCGCCGCGATCTGAGCCGCGTAGGTCACGACATCGATGGCCGTCTCACCCTCTTTGCTCAGGCTGCTGCCACGTGGGTAAGACCAGACGACGACGGCAAGACCAGCCGCCTTAGCCTCGGCAGCCATTTCGCGCAACTGTTCGTACATCGTGGTGCGCTCGGAAGAGCCGGGGTAGATGGTAAAGCCAACAGCCGAGCAGCCCAGGCGCAGCGCGTCATCCACGCCAGACGTGACCGCTGAAATGGGATCTTTCTCGTCGTTCAGAATATCATGGTTGTTGCATTTTAAAATCAGGGGAATCTCTCCGCAATAGTCGGAGACAGCCGCCTCAATAAAGCCCAGAGGAGCTGCGTAGGCGTTACAGCCAGCTTCAATCGCCAGCTGGAAATGGTAACGCGGGTCATACCCGGCAGGATTTGGCGCGAAGCTGCGCGCCGGGCCGTGCTCAAAACCCTGGTCCACAGGCAGAATAACCATCTTACCCGTGCCGCCCAGACGGCCATGATTGAGCATACGCGCCAGATTGGTGCGCACACCAGGATTCTCGCTGGTATACCAGCTCAGGATTTCGCGAATGCGGTCGTTCATATATTTTTTCCTTTTCCACTCGTCTTCAAGTGTCGCATGACCACGAACTCTGTGGTTACCCTCTTATTGTATCACGAAATAGCCCAGCTTTGCGGCAAGGATGCAGTTGCACCCTCGCCTCTCTCTGGCCTGCTTTAGACTACCACGTTTTTAGCAAATGGGCCACTTTGCCATGCGCGGTAATCTCATAGCGGATACGATCCGGGCTGACATCCTCGATATCCGAGGCTTTGTCGGCGGAAATGACGATATCGCGCGGATGGATCGTATGCCAGACACGCGCAACAGCCTCCGGCTTTTGCTCGCGATAAACAAAGCTCCGCTGAATTTTCGCTTTCTGAGCCAGGCTCTCGGCCTTGCCAAAGTATTCTTTGGCTTTGGGGTCTTCCAGATAGGGATCGACCATCTCGAAGATACGCGGTGTACGTACCGGCTTTGGCTCGCCCAGGTAGAGGAAAACCACCGGTCTACCATCGGAGATATCCACAGCCGTGCGAATAATCGCTGAATTGCGTCCGTTCTCCGCAGTAAGCACAGCCAGTACCGAGCCTGGCATGCGTCTCGTCACGCTTGTCGTAACGACCACCGGCAAACGTCCCTGTTTTTTTGTCAAGAGATAATTAGAGAGGGCGATGCCCATGCCAAACAACGTGACCGAGCCGCCAAAGACGGTGGCCAATGGTTTCGCGACCAGGTTGGTGGACCAGGCCAGTATCACCAGGCAGGTCGTGAGAATGCCCAGCCAGAAATCGACTGAATGCCAGAAATGACTGAGGTGCAGGCGCCAGGTGCGCGCAGGGGCAGCCAGGTGCGCAATCGCATCCGGCTCCAGGCCACTGAGCGCCGGCGTGCTGTCCCGCGTGCGCGTGATTTCGTGGGAAAGCTCCTCGGCCTCGTCCATCACTGTTTTCGGCGAGAACTGGCTATGCCCATTGCTCAGCGGCAGATGTCTCTTGACCATACGCGCCGTGCGTCGCTCGCGCCAGCGCACAATATCCAGTCCCAGGCAGGTGAGCGAGAAGGCACCGAGCAATCCAAAGGCGTATAGATCACCCAAAAGCCCAATGTTGCCATTGACCGCGATCAGGATGATGATCGGAATACCAGTGGCCAGGGCGATTGAATAGTGCGGAGTGTTGCGCAGTTTGTTGCGCTTCAAAATGATCGGCGGGAAAAATTCCATGCGCGAGAGGGCCATGAAGACGTGGTATGCGCCAATAATCGCGGTGTTACTGGCAAAGACCAGTAATGCACCCGCACTGACCGCAACCTCGGCTTGCAGCCACGAACCCCATACACCACTATGATAGGTAGCCAGCGTGGAAATAATATAGGGGTTGACGTGCTCATTTGCTGCCTGAGCAGGAAAAAGCAAGGTTGAGAAGATCGTCAGAAGCGGGCTGGTCAGTCCAATGGTAATCACCACCAGGAAAAGAGCAATACCTGCGACCTTTTTACGCGGCGTGCGCATAACCGGCGAAAGCTGTGAAATACTCTCCAAACCTGAAAAAGCGAGAAACGATCCTGCAAACCCCAGCAGAAGCTCTTGAATCCCCAGGCTATGGCCCGCAAACATTTGCGTGATGAGATGGCCAACCTGAGCCAGTGGCACATGGGTAAAGACCGTGGCGAGAATAGCGATATCGCTGATGAACGCGATGACCGCTCCCACCAGGCTGACTTTCGCGCTTTCACTGATGCCAACCCAGTTCAGCACCCCTAAGAGTGCCAGCACGCCCACAGCAATCCAGAGTACATAGGGAGTGATTCCGGGGGCTACTACCGAGAGGTAGAAGATACCAGAGAGGCAGCTAATGGCAGCCGTGAGAAAATAATCCACCAGGATGAACATGCCGCCCAGCGCGCCCACCCAATGGTTCAGAGCCTGCGCCGCTACCGTCACAACGCCGCCGCCTTGCGGAAAACGATGGGTAACCTCCGCGTACTTGAGGGTAAGCAGCACAAAGACGATCATGGTTAACAAGACAAAAAAACCTGCCAGGCTACCGATCCCCGCGGTCAGGTAGAGAATGCCAGGTACGTAGTATACCGAGGTGCCGATGTCGGCAAAGACCACGGCCCAGCAGAGAAGAGGACCGAGCAGCCCTTTGCCGTCCCCGTGTTCCTCTTCCTGAACCTGTCCGGCTGATCCCTTTATCACGGATTCCTGTGCCATATGTATCCTTTTATTTATCGAGACTACCAGGCTCGCTATTTACACGGCTGACGCCCCTTCTGAGTTGCCAGCGCGGTGTCTTTCGTAGTGTAGCACAGCCCTTCTTCAGCAAGCAAGATTATCCCATACTTTCCTACAATCACTCTTATCAAACACTACGGCCTGCGCTTTTCGTTGACACGAACATACGGATCCCGCCCTGAGCTGCGCGCTCATAACAAGCCAGCACGTGTGCATTGCTATCAATACAGAAAATAGATGCGGTGCCTGACTTCGTAAAAAATAGGAGAGATGGGGGTCTGCGTTGCACTCACCTGAAAAGCGTGCTATCCTGTACACGTGCTACACTGATCCACCGGCTTCACAGACGGAGGAGGTGTCGTTGCCAGGAAGGTTGCCGTAGAGGAGGTTTTATGCAAACGAGTGATCATGGTTTCGAGCAAATTATGTCCGCTGTGCTCGAACAGAAACAAATATGGGAAAAATTGCAAGCGGAAAATCGTGAGCTACGCCAGCAGATGCTCGACCTGCGCGCTGGACGTGGCATTTCTGTAGAGATTATGAATCAGCGCTTCGATCTAGTCTGGGAGGCTTCCAACGCCTCTCCTGAGTCCGGCGCTCCCGCTCAGGGGAAACGCGCTCAAGGCCAGGCGGCCAGAGGCGGCAAGGGGAACGCTTCTGCCCCCGGTGTGTTGGAAGAGATGCTGCTGGATGAGCTTTCCACAGCGATGAATAACCGTATGGGAGCGGCTCCCGAAAAAAAATCCGCGACTTCTTTCAATGAAGAGCAGAAGGCGAACCTGCGTCGCGAGTTGTCCGGGAGCTTTCTACTGGAATAGCTATTCGTTATCTATAGAAATACGGGCAGGAGAGATACATGCACACCTCTCTCCTGCTTTTTTGCTGACGTGGCAAGCTACTGAACTCTGCTCCACACTAGACACTGTATCCAGTAAAGCTAGCCAGCATGATGATAGACCGAAACCTGTCCACTCGCGCCCGGATTCTGGGCCAATGAAAAGTCTATCGAAGCCTGCCCACTTCTATCGGAGTCCTGTGACAAGAGAAGGAACGTCCCGGCGGTGCTGTTCTGGGGAATGAGAAAAGTGAGCGCGCCAGTTTTTCCCTTCGCGCCACTGGCGAAGGAGACAGGTAGGGTGACACTTACCGGGGCAAACGTCTTGCCGTCGATCTTCACCCGCGCATAATCGAAAGGCGAGCCAGAGATAACCTCCTGCGAGAGTGGATTATCAACGGCTACGGAAAGGGTGAGATATTCCATCCCACGAGCTGCCTGTTGACCCGGTATGCTCAGATTGGTGGTGGAGCTGGTGAGCATCCAGTTCAGGCCAAAATAGCCCGTGTTCCCATGTTGTTGGCGAATCTGCGTCTGGTACTGGCCGAGGTTAGCCTGACTTGTCAGGGGAATACGCATCTGGGCCTCGTCTGAAGCACCAAGCTGCAGGCTTATGGCGCTTAGATCGATGCCTTTCGGCACAGCAAAATCGAGCACGCTGCTCTGTCTGGCACCGGGTGCGATCTTGCCAGCAGATTGCACGTAAACTGGCGCGGCAGCTCGATCCCGCACAAGCAGGCGAGCACTATCGGCATAGCTCCAGGTGATTGGGATTGTGGTTGCGTTGCGCTCCTGAAGGTGCAGGCGCACCATCCCATCATTGGTGCTCTGCGGATCATCCGCAAAGTTTTGCGCCTGCTGCACGTTGAGCAGGGTAATAGAGATACCTGCATAGGTAATCGGGATATGCAGATTGACGGTTCTGAACGGTGCCTGGCTCGTACCCAGACCACCCGGCCTGGTGGCAGCGAGATAGCCACCCGCGCCCATGATAAGAAGCAGCGCCAGAAGAATAAGCACAATTGCCGCGCGCCGTTTGCCCAGCGCTGACGATACTTGCGCCACCCCAGGAGGGGCAACTTTGGACCCCTTCTGCTCTGATGTAACCGGCGCCGCTAGAGATGACTGCTGTCTGGGCACGTTGCGGGCAAATGGCGGCAGAACTGGATAGCCCGAACGCCACGACTCTACTGGCGCAGATCGGCGCGGTGGAACCTGCTGTTGCGCTGGCGGCATCGGTGAGCGTTGTGTTTCCGGGGATACAGGCCAGGGTTGCACAGGTGGTATCAGCGAGCGTTGCGGCTCAGATGGCGTTGGCGAACGCTGTGGGTCGGGGGGTACAGACGGCATCGGCGGCTGCGGGTCCGGGGGCACTGGCAATACTGGCGAGCGTTGTGGCTCAGGTAATATCGGCGAGGGATGAGGCTCAGGCCAGGGCTGCACAGGCGAATGTTGTGGATCAGGTGGAACTGTCCACGGTTGTGGCTCAGATGGCGTAGGTGGCATCGGCTCCGGCTGGCTCTCGTGCTGCATCTGTTTGGCAGATGGGGCCACGCGAGCTGCTTCAGGTAGAGCTGCCTGCATCTCACCGTTCTTGTTAGATCGGCCCTGTACATGGCGCGAGCGACGCAGCATAGCTGTGGTTGAAAGCCCACAGGTTGGACAGAGGCGCATATTCGCCCGCGTTGGTGTGCCACAGCGCGGACAATACCGTGGAAAAGCCTGTACCATTGGCTCATTCCTTTCAGTGCATTGTTACAATAGTTCTGGTTCTTCTACTTCCATTGTACCAATGCACCGAAAAAAATCCCTGTGGCATGTTTCAGGAGAATACGTTGCCACACTCGCAGCAATAGCGTGCATCCGGCAGGTCCGGCTGCACACTGCCACACAACGGGCAATGACGACGCAGCGAGCCACCACAGTAGACGCAGTATTTCCACCCGTTCTGGGTGGGACGCTGACAGGTAGGGCAGATGCGCTCGCGCCGCTCAGGTGGCGCATCCAGCAAATGTGAAAGCACCTGCGGCTGAGGTGTTGACCAGGACAACTCATCCGGCGATTTGCCGCGCCGTCGCTCAACCGGCAAGGCACGTTCCTCTAACAAGCCCGGCGCCGATTGCTGACCCAGGCTCAGTTCCAGTCGTTTGCGCCCAACATCGATGCCTTTGACATATGCGCACAACTCCTGGCCTGGCACAAACGCGGCCACAGCAGCAGGACTCGGCCCCAACTCAAACGTATAGATGACCCCCGCGAGGCCCGGCTCAACCTGCACAAAGATTCCAAAGTGCGTAACACGCGTCACCGAGCCACGCACCTCCTGACCCGGCTGGTAACGAGCCTCTGCGTCGTGCCAGGGATTGTGCTCACCCGACTCTGGCTGCTCTGGCAAAGGGATCACCTCTTTTCACTATCATTGGCTGCTCTGCTATTATTATGGCAGAGGCGTCAAGACAAAGTCGCTAAATGTTGCGCTTGCCGCTTGTTTCCCATTATAAAACCCCACTCCCAGAGCGAGATGATCCGTGTCCTTCAAATGAGAATTGCCGACCGTTTTGACCAGTTGGCCGCATCTCCTGAAATAATGGTGGCATCAACCTGCACAAAATAGTGCGAAGTCAAAGTAGCAGGATGAGAGAGACCATCAAAGAAGAGTTCACTGTACGTTTTATAATCTCCAGTACGCGTCAACAGGCCTCCATTTGATTGGCATTGAAAAGTTGTGTATTGATCGAGAACTTCGGTTTTTTTATCCTTCTTGTAACGATCCCCCTGTTCCCATTGTCCACCCCCAGAATCACAGTTCGGCCCTGGCGTTTTCGCGCTATAGGTGAGCAGCGCGGCAGGAGTTGAGAGGTTCCCATAGCGGCTGAGGTTCGGATTTTTGACGAAGGGATTAGTGTAATAGCGATATCCCACAGCTGCGCCCAGTCCTACGATCAAGAGAAGCAACATTGTGATGAAGAGAGGGCGCGCACGCAGGCGGCGACGGCTTTTTGGGAACTTGAGAATCGTGTTGATGGTAAGGACATCGCTGTTTGTGCGCGCAACCGGCGCGGGACGTGTAGCGAGATAATCGCGTACAGCCTGGATGGTTTCTTGGGCGGCCTGTGCTGGATCATTGCCAAGACATATCGCCTCGTGAGTCCAGGGGCCACGCGGCAGATCCATTGGTTCGGCCAGCACCGGGATCAGGCAGGCTGGTCGGGCACGCATCACTGTAGCAATGGTCGGCGTCTTCCAGGTATATGGACGCAGGACCACAACACAGACCGCCATCTCGCTGGCTCGCGCAGCAAGCGTCATGGTTCCTGCGAAAATCACGCGCAGGCCGGCATCGCGCATCGCCCACACCAGTGCAGTAGCCTGCGCGTCCTGTGGTCCAGCCGCGACCAGAATTGAGACCGATGAATCCGAGAAAGACTTTCCTTGCTCTAGCATAACTGTGTTTCCCTCCATACAATATTGTTGGGCATCGTCTGCCTATTATAGCGGATGCGAGCTGTTCAGGCTAGATATAGTGCTCTTCTTTGGCGGCAAACTCAAAGTAGTCAGGCGTGTGTTTACCTTGACGCTTCATTTTCGATAGTTTATACTAAAGGCAGTTCAGAAGAGTATCGATCTTCTGGTTGCATCTGGCAACGCACGATCCAGAGATATGCGGCCTCGCGAGCGCTGACGGCGCCCCTGGCTGCGTTTAAATGGCTTGAAAAAATTCAGGGCTGAGTGAAAGACATACGCAACCCTGGTAAGAGAGGCACAACAATGATTGAGCATACTGAACAGGCTGCTGTTGAGACAACTATTATTAATATGACCCCTGCCGCAGCAGATAAAGTACGCGAACTGCTGACTCAGGAAAACGACCCCAGCCTCGGCCTGCGGATCTTCGTCGCGGGCGGCGGCTGCTCAGGTCTACAGTATGGGATGACCCTGGATGAGCAGCAAGAGGGCGATACAGTGATTACCTTGAGCGGCATCAACGTCCTGGTCGATGAAATGAGCATTGGCTATATCAACGGCAGCGAAGTTGATTACGTGGATAGCCTGATGGGTGCTGGCTTTACGGTGAATAACCCCAACGCGGTCTCAAGCTGCGGCTGTGGCCATTCGTTCCGCACGGCTGACGGCGGCGGCGAGTCTCGCAGTTGTGGTTGCGGTCACTAAACCGCACATATAGAAGCACATTTCCCAATTTTCGCGCGTGGGCGTGAGCAAAACGACCTTTCCTGACGTATATATGTGCAGGAAAGGTCTTTGTGTGTTGTTTGTTCTTCTTATTCAAGGGAGTATACATGAGCAGACGTCTCGCATATCGCCCGCGCTACTCTCCAGCGCGGACGACTCCACGCCCCCTCTCACATGCCCATCAGGACTATCTTCATCAGCGCTGGACCTATCGTCAGCAGCGTGTCGCTTATCCCAAACGCGCACCAGGTTATGGCATCTCACTGGTTCCCTGGGGCTGGCGAGCCGCGCGCGATGCGATTAGACGTCTGGCATAAACCCGCTAACCCCTCACGCGTCGGAATCTCGCTCTTCCTCCGCAGCGGGAGTGTCGTTGAGCATGCGTTTGACCAGGCCTGACATGTCGCTGGTGAATTTAGAATTCGCGACGACGCGCTGCGCGCCAGCAGCCAGAGCCTGTGCGCGCGCGTCGAGGTCCATGTGCGAGCCGAAAGCCAGCACTGGATACCCAGCCGCGCGCGCCTGACGAATGGCCTCGGCCCAATCAATGCCCTGTGTGGCAATGTTGACGATTACCAGATCGGGCCTCTCCGCTCCGGTGCGCGCCAGACCCTGCTCAAAGGCCGCCAGGGTGCGTGCTGTCTGCACCTCCATCTCGTGGTGACGCAGAGTGTCGCGCATCTTGACGGCGAAAAACAGATCTTTCTCTAAAGCCAGTATATATATTGTCACGCCTCTTATATCCTCATAGCACTGTCTTTCCAGGAATATATGTTCACGCCGACTCTAATCGTCGGGCGACTCGTAGACTGGATGACGGAAGAGATCACCCAGCTCCTGGTTAATCAGGTCGAGATTGGTGTAGAGGTCAGGGGTGAGCACGTGATGCGTCCCATTGCAGTAGGGTTTGCTGCACGGTTTAAGATGGTTCGTTTCAAAGAGCAGGTTGCCATTCTCGACACTGACCCAGATATGCTTGCGCGAGTAACCATCGCCCCATTTCAAAAGCAAGCCCCCCTGATATTCATCGAAACGCCCCTGACCGTAGAGGTAGTCCCGATTAAACATCTGCAGAATGGTCAGCACGCGGCTCTCCTGCACCACGCGCTCGACTTCGGGTGCCATTTTTGTCGTGGCCTCCTGCGCCAGGTCTTCTTCGGGAATGAAGAGTTCTCGCGCAGAATTCTGTTCCTCGCGGATCATTTGCTGGATCATCTGACCCTCGATATCCGAGAGGCCGTGGCTCTGGCCCATGATCGCTCCGCGTCCGGGGCGCGCTTCCCCGCGGTTCTGTTCGTTATATCTCTGTGGCACGTTCGCCTTCCCTTTCGTAAATGACTGGTTGCGACAAATTTGCTCTTTCATAGCTTACAACGCCAGTGCTAGATTGTCCAAGCCTGCCTGGAAAAATCAAAAGGGGTGGCAGAGGAGAAAAATTGTGAAACTCTCTTTCCCACTTTTCCAGAAGAAAGCGCTTTGAACATGTGCTCTTGACTTTATTTTCGCTCGCCAGGTATACTTACTGTGTAATTTGGTATTTCGTACCATATTTGTTGTGTGGGCATGTTCTACGTAGAGCAAACGTTCTATTTACAAAGAGAATGAAGAGTAACAAGTGCCTGGACAGCGCAGAATGACCGACAAAGCCGTCGCCATCAGTATTGAGCTTGGGAGTAGCCAGGCGACTATCGCACTGGTTGAGCGGAGCGGGCACGTGCGCCAGAGACGCTCCGCGAAGATGCTCTGGAATCGTCCCCCCGGTGCGACGTTAGAGCCGTGTTTGCGCGCTATCGATGATACGCTGAGCAGCGCCAGCCATGAACATCTGCACGTGCGGGGCCTGGGTATTGCTCTCCCAGGCTCACTTGATCTGACATCCCGCCGTCCGAGCATAATCCCAACGTTGCCCTCGTTAAACGCTTTCCCCCTCGCTGAACTGCTTGAAGCTCGCTATAACCTGCCCGCGACCCTGTGTGGAGATGTGGATGCCGCCGCGCTGGGCGAATATTACTTCGGGGCCGGGCGCGGACTGCCTCGCCTGCTGCTGCTCTCGGCCAATGCGGTGGTCGGAGCCTCGCTGCTCAGCGATGGGCGCATTGAGCAGGCTGCGCCGGAATACGTGGGACATATCTGTCATCTCTCGGTCTCCAACAGCGGTCCGCGTTGTAGTTGCGGCAAACGCGGCTGCCTCAACACGCTGGTCACGCTCGACGCTGTACAAAAGATGCTCCAGCGGGCCGTGCGGCGCGGTGATGCGACGAGTATCCTGCGCCGCCTGCGCAATCAGGAGCGCTTCAGCTTCCAATTACTGGCTGAAGAGGCGTTGGCAGGCGACGTGCTGGCCTCACAAATCTACAGCGAAGTCTGCCGCTGGCTGGGCGCGGCTACCACGCGTTATCTTGACATGTTCGAGCCAAACAGATTGATTCTGGGTGGCGTTTTCAGTGCCAGCGAACTGTTACTCTCCGGCATACGCCGCGCGCTCCCCTCCAACTCCTCTTCACGCGTGTGCAGCATGGTCGAGATCGAAACAGCCACGCTGGGCAGGGACGCCGCGCTGCTCGGCGCGGCTGTTGGGTTTTTCTAGTGGATTGCGCCCATTGCTATAGTCGGGGTAAAATATGGTAGTACGTGCTGGTGGGCTAATCCCAAATTGCGCAAATCTGCTTGCAAGTTGTACAATCAGGCAGAGCGAAAAACTGCCAGGATACAGTTCAAAGATTGCAGGAGCAAATTTTAGTCGCTCTGGAGCAGAAACATGCAGATTATCAGTCTTCACCCTGACGACGAACACGCGATTGAACAGATTGCACGCTTGCTGATAGAGGGTTTTTCCCCTTTAGCATGGACTACGATGGAATCCGCGCTGAAAGAGGTGCGAGCCTCTTTTGGAACAGGCCATATCAGTCGTATAGCTCTCGATGATCAAGGGGATACGCTTGGCTGGATCGCTGGAGTCAGTCAGTACGAGGGTCACGTTTGGGAAATGCATCCTCTGGTGGTCAGCAGGCGTTTTCGGGGCCAGGGCATTGGTCGCAGATTGGTGCAAGACTTTGAACTGCAAGTGCAGGCCCGCGGCGGCATAACGGTCATGCTTGGCACAGACGATGAAGATCAGCGCACCACGCTTTCCGGCGTCAATCTCCTCCCCGATATCTTTGAGCATATCGCGCGTATCCGAAATCGAGGGCGCCATCCCTACGAATTCTATCAGAAGCTGGGCTATGTGATTGTCGGCGTTATTCCGGACGCCAATGGCTTCGGCAAACCAGATATCCTGATGGCCAAATCGTTGATCCACTAAAAAACCTGAGACAGGCGAGTTGCTGAAAAAATCTCCCACTTCTATACAAAAGAGCACGATTCCAATCATCGTCATCGACGATACGCTGGTCAAACGGCGCGGGATCTGCGCGTTTGTCGCAGAAACGCCCACGCTCCATCTGGCTGGGCAGGCTGGTAGCGCGGATGAGGCGATGATACTGGTGGAAACAACCTGTCAGCGCGAAGTGGATAATCCCACACTGGCAAACTGGCTGGTGCTCTCAGATTTGCGCCTGGGACGCTCCAATGGCGTGGAACTGGGGCGCGCGTTGCTGGACCTCGCACCGGGTCTGCGCGTGGTGATCTACACGCAGGAACCAAGCTGGACCCTGGCTACCGAAGTCCTGCGCCGCGAGTATACGCGTCGTGGTACGCCGCGCCGTCCCTCAAAAGAACAACCCGGCCTGCATGGGTACGCGCTCTTCGCTAATGTGGAACCCGACTACCTTGAACACATCGCCGCAACCGTCGTGCGCCGCCACTCAACCTTTATCGACGCTGAAGTACTCAACCATCTTCTCCAAAAATTGCGCGGACATCGCCTGACACCGCGCCAGGAAGAGTGCGCGCAACTGGTTGCGCAAGGTCTGAGCAACGATGAGATCGCGCTCAAGATGGGCTTTTTCAACGCCTACGGCCAACCCAATATGGGACCACTGGAAAACCTCGTCAGCGAGCTGTACACCTTCTTCTCTATCGAAGGCGCACCCAGCGACCCCGGACGGCGCGTGATCCTGGCCCATGCCTACGAAGCCTACGCGGGATTACGCCAGATGTGAGCTGGGGAAAGGAAAAAGAGATTTCCAGAGATATTACTCCTCGCCTGGCAACGGTAGCGTCAGGATGAGTGTGGTACCTGAGCGGGGCAGTGGTCGTGGCGTTGAACGGATAAGCAGCGTGCCGCCGGCCTCACGTACTTTAAGATGGGCTTTGAACATACTGGCCTTTTCGGGTGGAACACTGCTTTTATCGAAGCCGCGCCCGTCGTCGCTGATGATCACTTCCAGTTGACCGTTGCTGCTCGCGGTGGTCACGCTGGCATGGGTGGCTTCGGCGTGGTTGTAGATATTGAGTAAGGCCTGGGTGACGGTGTAAGAGACGGCCTCAGCGAACTTCTCACCCTCCGGCGTTGCTTCAAGGTCCGGGCTGAGTATCTCCAGAGCTTGAAAATCGATCTGGATGCTCAGCGATTCTTCGGGGTGCAGTGCAGGCAGGTCTTCGCGCACCAGCGTCTCCAGGTGCAACTTGAGTCCCAGGCTGCGACGCTGATACGCGTCTTCCACCAGCAATTGCAGACCGCGCAAGTCACGCTCCAATTCTCTGCTGATCTGGCGAATCGCACACAAAGCCTCGCTCACTGGCTGGATGAGATCGTGCAACGCCGGGTCGCGCTCGCCCTCTTTGGTCAGCCTGCGCTGCCACTGGCTGGCGAGCGAGCGGATACGCTGGGCCTGTTGTTTGGGCTGGTCGTGAATGCGTTCGGAGAGCAGCGAGCGTAAATGCATATCCGCGTGCAGGAGCAGCGAGGTCGCGTGTTGCAGCTCGACGTTGGTGTGCTGGAGATCCTCGGCGGTGGATTGTTGCTGGCGCATCGCCTCTTCGGTGCGCGCGATGCTCTGCTGAAGTTGACCAATCAGGCGCAACGAGCGCACAGCGTAGAGCAGGATCAACGGGTAGATCGCGCCCAGCAAACAGAAAATTGGCAGTGGTAGCAGAGGGTTGCCGGAAAACAGCACTGGTAGCACACCCAGGCAGAAGCCCAGCCCAATACCTCCAATCCACAGGCTGAGCAGATCCCCCAACTGGCGCCGAACCGCGGCCCCGGCATTCGCGCGGCGCAGGCCAATGTGTACCAGCGAGATGATCCCAATGCCCAGGCTGAGTACGCCCCCAAAGACGGCGTAGCCCAGCGTTAGCTCGGCCTCTAAACGCGTGGGCACATTGCCATACACCAGGTATAAGCCAATAATACATATTTCGATTAATAGAAACGGCAGATAGGGTAAGAGATCTAATGTAATTTTCGGGGCGCGTCCAACCCCGACAGTTTGTGGGCGGTAGGTCAGACTGAGATGGATAAAAGCGGCTCCCAGTAGAGCGAAGGCGGGAAACCAGAGCAGTTGCAACGTGGCATCCGCCGGGTAAGCGGTTTGCACATTCCCCCAGTGGCTATAGAGCAGGAAGAGCATGGCCACCGGCAGGAGCGTCAGCCCTTCAACCGCGCCAGTCCATTCGCGCGCTGTGGCCAGGAGCACGCCCCCAACCAGTAGCCAGCAGCAGCCCGCCAGCAGAGCCAGTCCATAGTTTTGCAGCCATGCCTGGCCATCAAAGGTGGTGGCTGGAGATGACCAGAGGCAGCGTTTCCCATTGATGTCGAGAGTATAGGTGAGCATCTGACCGTCGCGCGCGTGCTGATAGACGCGTGACATGTCTACAGAAGCCTGCTGACTGACGTTCCCATTGACGCCAACGATCTGCACATTGGCACTGAGAGAAGACGGTACGCCTGAGCAACTCGACTGACCGGACATGCTCGTCACAAAGACCACCTGCCCCTGTGCATCGATGCCCCAGAAGAAGCTGCCAAACACATGCCCGATCTCGTTGTGCAGGCGCACCTGCCCCTGCACACCCAGAACCAGCAGAGCCGCGCTGACCAGCAAATAGAGCAGCAGCAGGCGGCGCTTGAGATGTCTCCACCAGAGGTCGGTTGTATCTGTGTGCGCGGTTATCATAGCCATACTTCAGTTTAGCATGCGCCGGATACAGGCACAAGGTGCGCAAATCCCCCGCTATCAGCCACATTGCCTGTAGGAAGTGGGGAGAATTCTCTCAGCACAATAAAAGCAGCAGCGCAGGGTCTTTCCTGTGCTGCTATTTATATGGTCCTGCTTATTTCTCGAATTTGGCTGCGAGCTGGCGGGCGGATGGCTCAACCAGGACAGAGCCATCGGGGAAAACGATAGTCGGAACGCTTTGCGCGCCGCCATTGACCTTCGCGACGTAAGCGGCAGCATCATCATTCTGCTCAATGTTGATATAATCATAGGCGATGTTATGCTGATCGAACCAGCGTTTGGCCATGCGACAGTCACCACACCACGTTGTGGCGTACATGACGATTTTCTGATCGGTTGTTGCGTTTTGCACGAATACAAACTCCTCGTGATTGGGTATGGATGAATCTCGTTCTTCTTCTGACAACGGACTCGCGCTAGGAAATATTCCCGACTGGTTTGCTGGCGCGTTCCAATAGCAGTTCGAAGAATTTTTTGCTCCCGGTGGCAAGTAGGCCAGGGTTGCGGGCCAGGATGCCCATAAACAGACCCGGACTGTAGTCGCCGCGCAGGGTCGAGGCTGCCTGAGTGGGGGTGAGGCGCTTCATCAGGTCGAGCGCGCCGTCCCACTGCTCGTCGCTATACATAGCGATCCGTTTATTGATGACATACGAGATATCCATCTCGCGGCCAAAGCGCGCGCGCCACCGTTTATCGAAGCGGCTCAGCGACTTCTCCGAGGTGTCCCCACTCTTGACCGCTTCGGCAGCAACCTGGCCTGCCATCTGCCCTGAATAGATCGCGAAACGAATACCCTCGCCAACCAGCGTCGAGCCGTGGCCGCCGGAGTCGCCCGCCAGCAGCAGACCCGCCCGCGAGAAGCGCTCCACTGTTCCTTCCGAGGGAAAGAGACCGGTGTGGTACTCAACGGGGCTGGCATCCTTGAACTTACCAACAAACTGAGGCAGCTCGTGCATAATGCGGTCCAGATAGACACGCGCATCATCGTCGCAGTCGGGATGCAGCACACCCACACCCAGGCGCACGCGTCCATTGCCACGTGGAAAGGCCCAGGCATAGCCGCGCGGGGCAAATTGACTGCCCATAATCAGGTAGAGCTCGTCCTGCGGATAATGGGGGGCGTACAGATCGTATTCCGCGCCAAAGCCATAGCGGTGGAAGGCCTGACCCATCTCGGTGCGCACACCAATGTGACGCGAGAAGCCGCTAGCATCGATGGTCACAGGTGCCGTGACGGTGATGCGCTCGCCGGTGTGCGTTTTCGCGGTGACACCCTGCACGCGTCCATCCTCAATCAATGTCTGCTCAACGGTGTGGCGCACGCGAATACTGGCGCCTGCGGAGACGGCGCGACCCGCCAGATGCTGATACAGGCCACGCACGTCGATCACGCAGCAGACCGGCTGCTCATAATAGAAAGGCACGTCGCGGCGGGGCGAGACAAAATAAACTTTCTGGATCGGGTGATACAGGTGTTCCGGGATGCCCAGGGCGCGCATATCGCTGATCCAACTGCCGCCGCTGGTGTGTACAGGATAGCCGATCTCATTCTGGCGCTCCAGAACCAGCACGCGCGCACCCTGCTTCGCGGCAGTCTCAGCCGCGGCTAATCCCGCGGGTCCAGCGCCCACAATCAAAACATCGCAAGTGTCCGACATCGATATCCTTCTTTTGATCTTATCAAATAGAGGGCAGGCAATCCCCCGGACTACCTGGCTCAGGTGAAATCTTTTTCGCATAGTATAGCATAGTTTTATCAGATCTGGCACCCGTCAAAAGTCTCACCTCAAACACGCCTCCAGACCTACCACAAAACTTTGCCGCCCGCTTATTCTGAAAGCAGCAATGTAGTTTCAACCCTCAAGGATGTTTCGGACCCTGCATCGCCCGTTTCCTCGTTGACACGGGCGATGACAGCTATAGCACCAATGATGGGATAGTGACAAGATGGCTTGCCCTTTCCTGATCGCTTGCGTGTTTTTGCACTTTAGAAAGAGGAACGTAAAACCCATGAATACAAAGATGCAACTAAAGAATAAGCAGATAGCACAGACCGAGCAGGCTGAACATATAGCTAAGACTGAACAAGCTGAGCATACGGCTGAGGCTGAACAAGCTGAGCAAGCCGAACATATAGTTAAGGCTGAACAGGTCATACAGAGCGCGGTGCTGGATGTGCAGCATATCACGAAAAGCCTGCCGCTTGGTCGTGAGCGCATCGAGATTTTGAAGGACATTAGCTTCCAGATTAGGCGTGGCGAGTTTGTTGCGCTGGTGGGACCATCCGGCTCCGGCAAAAGCACGCTGCTGGGCATTATCGCCGGATTGGATAACCCCACGACTGGCCAGGTACGACTCGATGGCGTGGATATCACGCGCATGGGCGAAAGCAGGCTGGCCACAGTACGCAATTGCAAAATCGGCATGGTCTTTCAGGCCTTCAACCTGATCCCGACCCTGACGGCGCAAGAAAACGTCGAGGTTCCGCTCTACGTTGGCAAGTACAAAGGCTCGCCCTCTTCCTGGGCGCAGGGATTGCTGGCTCTGGTCGGCCTTGATCACCGCCTGCACCATCGCCCACACCAGCTCTCCGGCGGCGAGCAGCAACGGGTGGCGATTGCGCGCGCGCTGGCCACCGATCCCGCGCTGATCATCGCCGACGAGCCAACCGGTAGCCTGGACGCGAAAAACGGCGAAAATGTGCTCAAGCTCATCACCCGTCTGCGCGAACAAACGGGCAAGACCTTTATCGTTGCCACCCACGATCCCGTTGTGGCCTCGCACGCCGACCGCTCGATCCGCATTGTCGATGGTCAGGTTGCGGACAAAGAAGGACAAACCGAAGATGAAAACCTCGATGTACTTTAAATACACCTCGCGCTCACTACTGCGTGGTGGGCAGCGCACGATCCTGGCGATTTTCTGCGTGGCTGTTGGCGTGATGGCTGTGGTCTCCCTGCAACTGGTAGGCTTTATGTTGCAAAACTCGCTCACCGCGAATGTACGCGCCAGCAATGGCGGCGATATCACGCTCAATGCCTCTGGCTCGCCTCTCAAGCCCGACGACGTGGCCTTTTTTGGGCAACTGCAGAAACGTGGCACGCTCACCAATTATACCGCTTTGATGGGCGCCAGCGGCTCCCTCACCGCGACGGCCCATTCGCTGCAAGCCTTTGGCGTCGAGGCGGTTGATCCCGCTAATTTCCCGCTGGTGTCACGGCCAGAATTCGCGCAACCCGCCAATGGCACACTCGCCAGCCTGTTGACACGCAATCAGGTGGTGGCCACGCAGAGTTTTCTGGAGAGATATCACAAGCGCCTGGGCGACCTCTTTGCACTCTATACCAAAACTGCCACAGGGTCGGGCCAGACGCTGCATGTCAGGCTCGCGGGCGTGATTAGCAATACGGGCATGTTCGCTCAGGCCAGCAACCTGCTCATTATTTCAGCGCGAGACTACCTGGCCACGGCCCCCGCAACGCTGCACAGCTACGATTCAGTGAGTATGACCACCCCGAATCAGGCTCAGACTGACGCGGCGGTCAGGGCCATCAACGCGCATTTCCCACTGGCCGCCACCGAAACGGCGCCTGAAATACTGAAATCCGAGCAGTCCTCTATCGACGCGCTCAACAAATTCCTGGAGATTGCGGGGCTACTGGCGCTGCTAATCGGCGGGGTGGGCATCGTCAACACCATGCAGGTGCTGCTCTCGCGTCGCAAAACCGAGATCGCTATGCTCAAAACGACCGGCTATCGGCGTCGGGATCTCTATCTGCTCTTCGGTCTGGAAGCTGGCCTGCTGGGACTGGCCGGTGGCGTCGTCGGGGCTGCGGCAGCGATAGGCATGAGCTATATTGTCCACCGGTTGATGCAGAATCTCGGCCTCAATATTGCCTTCCTGCTCAACGCTACCATTATCGGCGGCGGTGTAGCCATTGGCTGCGCAACCGCGCTGATCTTTGGCCTGATGCCCATCGTGCAGGCCGCGAATATTCGTCCGCTCAATGTGATACGCGAGCAGGAGAAGCAGCTAGCCAGCAGCTTTAAGCTGACCTTTCTGCTGATTATTGCGCTTTCTATCCTGTTCTGTATGCTGGCAACCGTCATTCTGAAAAATGACCTCACGCTGGGCATTCTGGCCACCTATGGCACGCTGATCTTCCTGCTCGCGCTCAGCGGCTTCTTTGGGCTGGTGGTGTTTGTTGTGAGCAAGCTGCCCGTCCCGGAGCGTTTCCAGTCCAGGCAGATCTTGCTTGTGCTCACGGGTCTGGTGCTTTCGGCACCAGCATTTCTTGTGCTGCCGATCTTTGGCCTCGGCCTGGTGGCGGTCTCGCTGCTGGGACTGGTCATCGGCTTCCTGCCCCGTAGCTGGAAGGTCAACCTCACGCTGGCGTTGCGCAATCTCGGACGCAGGCGCGCGCGCACCACGACCACCATGCTGGCCCTGTTCATCGGCATCTTTAGTATCGGGCTGGTCATAGCACTGGGCCAGGACGTGCAAGCGAATCTCAGCGGCTCGCTGGCCCGCGACACGCCCTATAACCTGGTCGCAACCACGTCCGGCCACGATACCAGCGTGCTCCATACGCAGCTAGACTCGCTGCCCGGACTCACCAGCAGCCGCGAGGATATCTTCACCAGCGCCCGTCCCGACGCGATCAACGGTCTGCCGCTGCAACAGGCCCTACCAACAGGGCAGGAGCGTCAGCAGGCGGCGGCCATCCTGAGTCAGATAGAGGGCTATACCCTGACACAAAACGCGCCACCGCTGCAGATCAGCCAGGGACGCGGCCTGAATGCCAGCGACGCCAGCACCAACCATGTCGTCATCAGCGAATTGCTGGTGAACAGGTTGCACCTGGGTCTCAGGATAGGCGACACCATCACCTATACTGGCGCAGACGGCAAGACGAGCAGAACAGTCACGATTATCGGGATCATCGCGCGCAAGAGCAGTTCCACCACCTTGAGCAAAGTTCTGGCACCAGTCGCACTCGTCAACGCGCTCAGTCCGCCCAACACCGAGGCGAAGCCAGTTTTCGTACAGAAAATTGCGCCGGCGCAACCCAACCATGCCAGCACGCTCACCGCGGTCAGTAGCGGGGCTGCGACTGTTTTCTATATGAAAATCGCGCCTGCACAGATGAATGCCGCGTTGGACACATTGGGGCGCGTCGTCCCCAATGCCTCAGTCCAGAATGTAAATGACGTGGCCAAATCCTTCACGCAGCAACTTAACAGTATGCTGGATGTGCTGGTGGCACTCGCCTCGCTGTCAGTGCTCGCCGCGATCATTATCATCGCCAACACCGTCGCCCTGGCCATGTTAGAGCGCCGACGTGAACTGGGCATCCTCAAGGCAGTGGGCTATACCAGCGGGACTGTGCTCAGCGGTGTGCTGATTGAGAGCGGCATCGTCGGCGCAGTCGGCGCCTTCATCGCTGCGCTCCTGGCGGCTGGCGGCGTCACCGTGATCGGCAACCAGGTCTTCAATCTCGCGCTGCACATGTCGCCGCTGATCGTCGTCAGCCTGATCGGTGGTTCGGCGCTGCTCACGATGTGTATCGCGGCGCTGGTCGCCTGGGGTGCGGTACACGTGCGCCCGCTAGAAGTGTTACGCTACGAGTAACGCCTCTGCATGTATGAGGCCCACAGGCCAGGCGAGATCCCACAGGCCAGGCGAGATCCAGGCGAGATCCAGGCGTAGCAGGCCAGC
>CAXUEY010000052.1:0-27947 GCA_964250225.1 uncultured Ktedonobacteraceae bacterium
GTTCTCTTCGACGCGCCGTCCAAACTCGGACCAGGTCATGACGATCACATTGTCGGCCTTGCCATGCGCGCCCAGATCGTTGTAGAAGGCCGCGAGACCATTGGCGAGGGTGCTCATCAGGGTGTCGTGGGTGGTTTTCTGATTGCCGTGCGTATCGAAGCCGCCCAGGGTCACATAACCCACGCGCAGGCCCAGATTTTGCACAATCGCCTCGGCCAGAACCCTCAGCCCATCGGCGAATGGACCCTTTGGATAGGTCACCGCTGGTTTATACGTGGCATCGGCTGCGGTGAGCTGATGCGAGCCAGTCTGCGCATCCATCGCGGTGGTATCCAGCAGGGCCGCGTAGGGCGAGGTTTTGGGATATGAGTTGTAGAGCTTCAGCAGGGCATCCATACGCGTGCTGCCCCGGTCTGGATCTGCCGGATCGGGCGCGACTGCATAGGTTTTGACGCTGGAGAGCGTTGGCACCTGAGAGCTGATCGAGCTAAGTAGAGCGGGCGCCGTCTGCACACCGATCTCCAGCGCTTTAAAGGGATGTCCCTCCTGGTCCACCAGGCCGGAAACCAGCTTGCCGAGCCAGCCATCGCTGCCGTTGCCACTGAGATCGAGCGTCTGCCAGATGTCCATCGCCTGGAAGTGCGAGAGGCTCTGGTTGGGATAGCCAATGCCCTCGACAATCGCCAGGTGTCCGGCATCCCAGAAACTTTTCAGGGGCTGCAAATTGGGATGCAGACCCAGGCGCGTGTCCAGCGGCAAAACCGTATTATCAGCGATAGCCAGGGTTGGACGCATCTGTTTATACAGCGGGTCGGTAAAGGGAACGACGGTATTCAGGCCATCGTTGCCGCCCGCCATCTGCACGACGATCAGGGTATGATCGGTGGCCAGTTGCGAAAAACTATGCCCATCTTTGGAGAGCGCCATCGCCGAGGCCACGCCGCGACTGAAAATGGCTGGCATAACCATACCTGCCGAAACCGCCAGCATCCCGTCTTTCATCATTGCTCTGCGCGAAATTTTCATCTTTCTCACCTCTAGTTCAATTGATACTCTGGCGAGGCCATCATCAGGTAGAGCGAGCCTCGCACACGATTCAGCGGATACGCCTTGCCGTTGGTCAGGGTAACGCTGGTTGGACTGGCATTGCCTGAGGCGGTAAAGTAGTTCAACACCTGGCTACGGCGCTCGTCGGGCAAAGGATTATCCAGCAGGAACGAGGCAAAGTGATCGACAAACTGATCCGGCGAGCTTAATTTTTTCTCGTTCACCATGCCCTGCAAATCGATCAGGGGCTTGTTTTTGGGGGTGCGCCCCACGGCTCCACGCGCCAGCAGAATATCGATATAATTGAGGCGCGTCATCCAGGTGCCGCTGTTCAACCAGACGGCGCTTGTTTTATCGCCCGGCCAACCTGCTACGTTGGGGGGATCAAGCAGCGTCTGACCCATCTGGGTGGTAATTGCGGGCAGGCCCTCGCCATCGCCCTGCACACCCAGCGCGCGATAGGCGCCGACGGTAAACTCAACCGGCGATTTGACGCGGCTGCGATAGGCTTTGGCCGAGGCGAACTGTGGCGAGAGCAGCAGCGTGCGCATGACCGCGCCCATATTGTGGCCACTCTGCACATAGCTATCGACTAGCGGCTTCAGATCATCTGTGCTGGGGTTCTCGTAAACAAAGAACGTGAACAACTTGTGACAGAGGAACCAGGGCGCAGCGGGATGATTGGCCAGGATGCGCACCACATCTTTATAGTCAAAACTACCGGTCTGGCCCATAAACTTCACCGGCAAGGTGTTATGGTCTCCCGGATAATACTGAGCAGTATCACTGCCACGGCGAATATGCCAGCCGGTCAGGGCTGCCGATCCCGCGAACACGTCCTGTTGTGTATAGTTCGCCAGGCCAACGGTAAACAATTCCATCAGTTCACGCGCGTAGTTCTCGTTGGGGTGCGTTTTCCGGCTCAGATTCAGGTCCAGGTACACGAGCATGGCCGGGTCAGCGGTGATACCCAACAGAATGTTATCAAAGGTATCAAAGGCATGGGTGCGCAGAAAATTGTTCTGGGTAATCATGCGCGAATAGTTATTGGGACCACCAACCTTGTGGAAACTGCTGGTCAGCATGCCATGCCAGAAGAGGGTCATTTTCTCCAACAGTGGACGCTGGGTCCAGGCCATGCGCAACAACCACCAGCGCTGCTGATCGACAGGCTTCGTCAGGTCGATATTCAATGCTTGCAAACGGTGCTCCAGCGCGCTATCGTCGACCTTCTGATAATTGAGCAGGCGGTCAACCGCGCCCTGATAGCCCAGACTGTTATACGTGTTCATCTCGTCGGCAGTCGCGCCAAAACCGGCTTTGCGCAACAGATGGCCGGTCTGTACAGTGCCTGTCGGCGCTTCATTGCCATGTATGAGATTGTTGAGGCTTGCCGCGCCCCCGTGGTTCAACCATTCTCCCAGAGCGACGCCGCCAATCAGAGCCGCGCCGCCAACTGCGCCGAGTCCGGCCAGGGATTTGCCCATAAACTTGCGGCGCGCGACAGCGGTCTGGGTGATCGTAGGCTGATCGGCAAGGCTTGTTGGAAAAGCAGGTTCGCTGGCAGAGAATGCGTTTGCCTGGGGGGGCTGCATTGTCGCTTCATCATAAGCGTTGCTGACAACCGGCACGGGGGCTTGCGGCTCCATATCTCCTGGCCGCGGAACCTTTGGCTCGGTTGGCTGATCGTACATATCCATATGGTTCATCTCTCTATCCAGGTTCGGGGATCTTACCCGTCAGACCTGTCTGCCTTCCTTCTCCGCTTTGCTATACAGGAGAAGGAGCTTCAAAACTTTTTTTCCACGTATCTGCCGCCACTCTTCTCTTCTTCATGGAGAGTATAGCAGGCAAAACTCAAGAAAGCCTCAAGAAGATCTACGGTCTTTTTAAAACCATCGCTACCAATTTTTCAGGACTATCGGTCACCTTGCAACGGATGACCTCCTTGCTTCGTTTGCTATAGTGGCACATATTCGGGATGACCGTGTTGAGAGACAGTCGCCCCTGTGACTCCAGAATCACGTACAAAAATAATAGTAGGATTTGAGCATGAAGACCTTTGCAGATGATACCAACGGTAGTGGAGCAGATAAACGGCACTTTCAATCCTCTGTAATCGATACGCTATCACCTGAAGTACCTCTATTTTCAGGAACTTCTGCTCATAGCGAGACAAAATTACCTACCGCGCGCAAATATACGCGCTTTTTCCCCTATTTTATCCTTCTGGCGATGATCGGCGCTGTTTTATTCCTGGATGCAGTGCTATCCCTGCGCAATCTCTGGTTCTCCGAAGCCCTGCTGACCCAGCTCGGCTCGTGGCCGGTTGCGCCCACGCTGGTGCTTTTCCCGGGCTGGCCTGTGAATCCTCCTGTTCCGCAATTCCCGTTTCTCACTCCCCATAGCCTGCTGCCCAGTTGGGTTGCGCTATTCCTGCTGCTGGGTGCCTTTGTGGGGGTTTTTCTGGTCTATATGTTCGCGCTCTACCGTCTGCCTGCGCGCATTTCGCGAGGCTTTATTCTTAAATCAACGCTGATCCTGGGTCTGCTCTTTCTGCTGATCCCTGTGGTCACTTCAATGGATATCTTTTCCTATATCGCCTATGCCCGCATCTGGGTGCTGCACGGGCTCAACCCGCTGACCACGGTGCCGCGCGCCACCCACAGCGATCCGGTCTTTAGATATGTCTCCTGGCGCGATCAGCCCTCGGCCTATGGTCCGGTCTGGACGTTGATTACCAGCTTTTTCCAGGAATTGCTTGCACTCTGCGGCCTGGGCGGTTTTGTTCTGCCGATGGTCCTGGTGTTGCGCCTGTGGGGACTGGCCATGCATATCTGCTCGGTTGGTCTTGTCTGGTCCATTGGCGGCTCACTGCAATGTCTGCACGGGATTGCTTCCGCCAGAAAACGCCTGCTCGCTACGCTGGCCTTTGCCTGGAACCCCCTGCTCCTGCTAGAAGCGGCCACGAACGCGCATAACGATACCACGCTGCTGTTGCTTATGCTGTTGGCCATCTGGTTTCTGGTGCGCGCGCAGTTGGGAGAGGATGCCCCGCCCGTCACAGGCCGCGCCGGGCGCTTTATCGCGCGGCTTAAGCCCGCCACACGCTCCTGGCTGCTCTATCTGGCGCCCTCGCTGTTGCTGGCTCTGGGCACCTGTTTAAAAATCAATCTGCTCATGCTGGCCCCTGGCCTCTTCTTCTATCAATGGCTCCAGGAGCCGGGTCAACCCATCGCGCAACGCCTGCAACGCGTGGCCATCTCAGTGATCGCCTATAGTACGCTGATTGTGGCGCTCTACGCACCTTTCTGGCAGGGGGGCGCGCTTCTGAATGTATTGCAGGTTAATCCCGGCACCTCGCGCGCGATCAATTCGTTGCCCGCGACCTTTGCCCGTCTCTATAACGGGATTGCCGCCGCTCTGGGGTTCCCTATGAGTTCGCCGCCGCCATTTGTTTCCCCGGCTGAGCATTTCTTTCACACGCTGAGCATGGGCCTCTTTGTGTTGTTATATCTGGGCCTCTGCTGGCAAGCCTGGCGAGCGCCCGGCTCGATGCGCAGCATCCACGGCCTGGTGCGCTGGATGGCCATCACCTGGCTGTTCTACTGCTCCGTCGGCTCACCCTGGTTCTGGCCCTGGTATATGGTAACGTTCTTTGGCCTGTATGCTCTGATGGAAGCTGCCAAGCCCGCTCAGGCTTATATCGAGGAGCAATTCACATTGCCTGCTGGCGCGCCGGCCAGCCTGACACGCCTGTTCAAACGCTTTCAAGATCTGCTGCTCCAGCCCGGCGTGATTCGCCTCCTGATCCTGAGCCTGCTCACCATCTACGGCTTTGCAACCTGGGGACCGGCTCATAGCCCCGTACCTGGTCTGCCTGGTTTCTACTGGGCCTACTTCACCGGCGCGCTGGCCTGGTTGTTGCCCCTGTTTGGCCTGCTCCTGGTTGGCAAATCGCCAGGCCGCACTCAGGCGGACGCCGTACCCGCGCAGGTTCTGGAGAAACGCTAAAATATCATCTTTTTATCCGCGCAATGCTCGCGCGATCAGTTCCGCGATCCCCAAAAAGATCAGGTCCAGCATGAGCAGTATCACGAGTGCGAAATTGATTCTGGATGAGAAGGTTGCAAGATTTTCAAGCAGCATGGCATTGAAGACCAGCGCGCCTGCGAGCCAGAGCAGCGCGCTCAGCACGAGCAGCAGGGCCAGCAGGCCGAGGAGCAACCAGCGCGCGCCACGCCAATCCTGGTGGCTGGGCCAGAGTTCAGAAGTGACGGTCAGGACTAAATAGGGTGCGAATGTCAGCGTCCACCAGGGCCAGCCGGGTTGTAAAATATGCTGTGGATTCGCGCACTGCCACGCCTGCCGCAACGCTGACCCCTGAGCAGAGGCCAGGGTACCGCAGTTCCAGGCATCCCAGAGCGCGTGGCCGGTGGCGACCCAATAGAGTAAGAAAAAGGCCAGGATACCTCCGAACAGCGGCGCGATAGCACTCACCCCATCGCCGATATAGCTCATCACTTTGCCGTGGGGCCGTACATACTGCACCTCCCCCAATTGTAACGAGGTGCGCCCGCCGTTGCGCATTACACGTCCGTTTATCCCCACCTGCGCCTTCGGCTGTATTCTGAAGAACGTGATACTGGTGATGCGAAAGCCAAAGGGATAGAAGAGCAGTACCACCAGGGCGTGGCTCAGCTCGTGCAGCATCACGCCGGGCGCGTTCAACCAGAACCAGATCAGCAGCCCGCGCTGGCCAAACACACGATAGCCGATCTCATCAACGCGCCGCCGCAGACCCTTACGCGTGAAACGTAACAACGCGAAAAGAACCAGCACGGCAACGATAAAGAACCAGGGTTTGTAGGTCTCCAGTTGTGCGTTCAGGGTGGGGTCCATATCGTGTACCTCTCGCTCCGTTCTCTGCCCAGGGTATCGCTTACGTATCAATGATGCGTTGCCTGTATTGTAAGACGCTAGCTGATGCAGAGTCAACGTGTGAGGGACAAATTGCTTGAGCGCGCACCGCACCGCATGCATATACAATTTTGTGAATGTTTACACAAAAAGTGTGGAGATATAGCATTTTTCTCTGTATTCATGTTAGAATACGAGCACAAACCAGAGTCTTGCCTATTCCATTTGTAGCATTTTCATTGATATATCTACACATCAAGGAGCAGTAACCATGACCGAACTAGAGGGGCAACAGCTTGGCAACTATCGCCTGGTCCGTCTGATAGGCCAGGGCGGTTTCGCGGATGTCTATCTTGGTGAGCATATTCACCTGAACACGCAGGCAGCCATCAAAGTTCTGCATACCAGAATTACACCGGAGAACGCGGCTCAGTTCTCAAACGAAGCTAGAATCATTGCCCATCTCGATCATCCACACATTATACGTGTGCTCGAATTTGGCCTCGAAAATGGCACGCCGTTTCTGGTGATGGATTACGCTGTCAACGGTACCTTGCGCCAGCGCCATCCCAAAGGTTCACAACTCCCGCTTGCCTTGATTGTGCCCTATGTACAACAGGCGGCTGACGCTTTACAATACGCGCACAACCAGAAAATCATCCATCGCGACCTCAAGCCTGAAAATATGTTATTGGGCAAGCGCGGCGAAATCCTGCTCAGTGATTTTGGTCTGGCCGTCACGACCCAGAGTTCGCGCTACAACAGCACGCAGGATATCGTGGGAACCGTGGCATATATGGCCCCCGAACAGCTCCAGGGCAAGCCCGCCGCCAGCAGCGACCAGTACGCGCTGGGCATTATTGTCTACGAATGGCTGGCTGGCGAACGCCCCTTTCATGGCTCGTTCATGGAAATATTCAGCCAGCATATGACCGTGCCGCCTCCCTCGTTGCGCGAGAAACTTCCCAATCTGCCAACCTATGTCGAGCAGGCTATCATGCTCGCGCTGGCCAAAAATCCAGCCCAGCGCTTCCAGAACATCCAGGCCTTTGCCAACGCGCTCACCAATGCCAGCAAACAAATGGACCAGTCGAGCGGCGAAGCTACCGTGCGTCACGCCCTCTCGCCCACCCCACCAATTGGAGCGCTCCCCGCCGTAGATGCGCTGTCAACCAGATCGATGGACGACCAGAGCAAAACGCCAGTGATCGGGAGTCTGCCCCCGCCCCCACAACCAGGCATGGGCGCGCCCCGACAGCCGGGCATAATCACGCCCCAGCCAGGTTTTGCCGCCCATCAACCAGGCATGGTCGCGCCCCTACAGCCAGGCATGGCCATGCCCCGACAAGGATTTATGCCTAATCAGCCCACTCCGGGTATGGTTACGCCTCAGCAAGGCTTTGTTTCCAATCAGCCCACTCCGGGTATGGTCACGCCTCAGCAAGGATTTACCCCCAATCAGCCCACTCCGGGTATGGTTACGCCTCAGCCAGCGCCAAACCTGGCAAGAAATACCAATCCAGTTGCTGATCCTGGCTACGCGGGCCAGCTTCCCCCTGAGGTTGCACCCAAATCTAAACCCAAACGCAAAAAGGGCGGCCGACTTATAGCCCTGGTCGCGGCCCTCTTGCTGATTGTGTTGTTTGGCGTGCTTGCCGTCCCGCGCCTGAATCTTCCGCTTCCGGGTCTTGGCTCGCATCCGAGCGCGACCAGCACCACAGGCGCTACTGCTGGCGCCACGCTTACCACGCAGGCCACACAAAGCAGCACCGCCGGCACTACCCCAGCAGCAGAAACACCGGGAGTGACTCCTACTGGCGCTTCTTCCGCCAACCTTACGACGACCGGAACAACCCTACCCCTCACCCTCAACTGTGTGCAGTGTACGTATCCCGACCTGACCCTGGTCCTGACGAGCATTACGGCCAATACAAGTGATAGCACGACTTTATGGAACTTTACAGTGACCAATAAAGGTGCCAGTCAATGTAGTAACGTTACATTTGCAAACTTTACATTGGAAGGCCCTGATGGGACACCATTTCATAGCAGCGGCCAGGCGAGCGATAACTGGTCGCTTAACGCCGGCACTGCCACCGAGGTCAGCCCCACCCTCGCGCTCATCCCCCGCTCTGGTACCATCTATACGCTCAATGTACAGCTCAACGGGTCTTGCATCAATTATCCTGCTAATTCCTATCAGACGGAAAATTTGAGCTTTGTGCCAGATACATTAACCGGGGAGAATCCTGTTGCACCTACGGCAATCAGTCCCAAAAGTCCCGCGCTCCCGTTGACGCTTTCCTGTGTGCAGTGTGACTATCCACAATTGACTCTGGTTCTGACGAGCATCACGACAAGCACGTCGAATAGCACAACCCTGTGGAGCTTTACCATTACCAACACGGGGGCTGGTGCTTGCGATAACATCACGTTCTCGCAATTGCAATTAGAAGATCCCAGCGGCACAGCCTATAAAAATGGCGGTCAGGCAAGCGATAGCTGGTATCTCAACGCGAGAACCTCCGTGGAAGAAAGTCCGACCTTCTCATTTGAACCCCAGCCCAACACAGTTTACACGCTCAATGTGCATTTGAACGGCTCCTGCATAAACTACCCTGATAATACCTATCAGACGGAAAATTTACAATTTTAAGGAGTGGCATTTTCAGGCTGGTTCGCTCTTGAGAGGAGCACAGGCTGGGGGCGCTAAAACAGCTACAGGCCGATGCATTGATTCTGCATCGGCCTGTGCTATAAAAGTGTGCATAGCCGCGATTCACAACGTAATCTGCTCTGCCTCCAACGCCCGCTCCGCGCGCCCTTCTGTCTCTTCCTCGTGGGGGTGGGATTTGCGTTCATAGTACATGCCCCACACGCCAAAGCCGGCAACACAGAGCGCCAGAACATACAGCGCGACGGGCAGCCCAAGACTGTCGCTAATCCAGCCAACCAGCAGGATGCAGGGGATAGAAACGCCGTTAAACAACGCCATCTGCAGCGCCAGGACGCGCCCTTTGATCCAATCGGGCGTCTTTTCCTGCATGGCGGTATTGGCCGGGATATTGATGAAATCCAGCGCTATACCGGCGAGAAAGAGCATGAGACCAACGGCAACTGCGTGCAGGTTGTTGACTGCTATGCCCTGCTTTTCCAGATGCTGAGCCAGCAGGGTTGAGAGCGGGATCAGCAACACCAGCACGGCCAGGGCAATACAACCGATAAAGATCGTGCGCGACTTGCCTAACCATTTGGTGATACGCGGCATAAAGAGCGAGCCAAGCACCAGCCCGACGCCGGCGGGGGCGAAGACCAGCGCCAGCAATTTTGAATCCAGACCGAGCAGTTTTGTGATCAGGACGGGGGCGAGCTGGCCAATCAGCGCGAAGAGGATGCCTGCGAAAGATAGTTGCAGCACCGCCTCAAAAAGCATGGGACGGCGGCGCATAAAGATCCACGCCTGCGCCATCTCGTGCCAGACATTTTGCAGCACGCCCAGCGATTCCGCCGTGATCTCGGTGGTGGTCGTTTTGCGCGGTTTAGGCTCGATAAAGCTGTAGGCCGGGATGAGCTTTATCAGCAAGGCGCAAATGGCATAGAGCACAGCCATGAGCGCGTAGAGCGATTCCACAGGGATGATTGTCAGGCTGCCAAGATGCAAGGTGGGGAAATAGAGCAGGAAAGGCGGGGCCAGCACCAAAAAACCCAGGGCGTTGGAGAGCATGGACGTGATCTGAAAGAGTGAGAGGGCGGGCATCAGTTCATCGCTGTTGACCAGCATGGGGATGGTCGCGCCCTCGGCTGGCGCGAAAAACTGACCAATCGCTGAGATCAGCAGAGTCAGCAGGTAGACCACCACAAGCTGGGTGCTATTAATCACCAGCGAGACGACGAAGCCAAGCGTGGCTATAGCACGCAGGCAATTGCTATAAAAGAGCACGCGCCGCTTATTACGCCGGTCCACAAAGACACCGGCGGGCGCGCCAATAATCACCGCGGGCAGGCTCGCGCAAATAATAGCCAGGCCCACCAGGGTGGTTGAGCCGGTCTGCTCGGTAATTAAAACCACCAGGCCATAATTGGCGGCCCAGAAAGCCGTCATAGAGATAAGCTGTGCCAACCACAGCAGCAGAAAGTTTCTTTTGCGCAAGAGGGTGAGAAAACCCTCGGCGCGTGGAGTCGCTACAGCCATAAAATACAACTCCTCAATTCAGAGTGCGTCCACGTTTTTATCTGCCTGCTGCTGACCTGGCGCAAACGATTTGGTCAGACCAGCAGCAGGGGTTACTTTTCTGATAATGGCGGAGAGACGCTTGGATCGGAAGCATGCGAGACAATCGCGCGCGTGCGCCGCTCAACTTCCGGGCGCGGCAACAGGACGCGCCGTCCACACTGTACACAGCGCAGGCCGATATCAGCCCCCAGACGGATCACCAGCCATTCATAGCTGCCGCAGGGATGGGGCTTGCGCAAGCGTAAACGATCTCCTAATTCAAATTCCATTGGTGACATGTAGCGGGTCCTGTTCTGGCTGCTGCCCCTGGCCGTCGCCCCGATAGAGGCCCTGCCTGAGAATATACGCTTCCACAGCCTCTGGCATCTGATACTTGATGGGACGCCCCTCGGCCACGCGCTGGCGCAGTTCCGTCGATGAGATATCCATGCGCGGACCCTCCAGGACGATCAGACGTTGCTTGAGCGCGGGCAAACGCGTTTCGAGCCGCGCGCGCCGTTCGTCGTCGATCTCAGCGTAACCAGGACGCATCAGCGCAACCAGCCTGGTCTGGGCCAGGATCTCAGCGGGCCGGTACCAGTCTGGCAGGTCTTCCAGGCTATCGCCGCCGATAATAAAAAAGAACTCGGCGCGTGGTCCCCACTCCTGGCGTAGCAGGCGCAGGGTATCCACTGTATACGACGGTCCGTCGCGCTGCACATCCACCAGCGAGAGCGCGAAATGCGCGTTCCCGGCAATCGCCAGTTCCAGCATCGTTAGACGTTGCTGCACCGGCGTAATCGTCTCCCCCTGCTTATGCGGTGGTTGACCCGCCAGCACAAAAAGCACGCGCGTCAACCTCAGCGCGGCATAGACCTCTTCCGCTATGGCCAGATGGGCATAATGCACCGGATCAAACGTTCCACCAAGCAGCCCGATGCGCTCTCCCACACCCTCATCTGCTAGCAATTGTTGATCCGACAACGCAAAAATCCTCGTCTCCTCAGACATACTTACGCTTCCTCAGCCGCAAGCAGCAAGATCAGTCTATCCGCGGATAGCTCCCCTATGATAGTAGTATATACGTTAGACGTCGCCCGCGGTTTCTTTGACCGCCAGATCCGCACTTGGTAAAAGGGTACGCAAAGCATACACCACATCGGTGACCGTGGCAAGCTGTCCAGTAGCGATCCAGAAGCGCAGGGTCAGCTCAACCTTATCCTCGACAACCCCGCTCACCGCGACGCCCGGCTCAGGCTTCGCCAGCACCTCCTCCAGCTCACGCAGGCTTGTCATAATCTGCTCAGGCGTCTGACTGCGGTTAAAATCCTCCAGCGGCATGGTGATGATAATCGTGGCCCGGCGCTCACCATAGCGCGAATTGTTGATGACAACCCCGCCAAAGACCAGCGCATTAGGAATAGTAATCTCCTCGCCGCTGACCAGACGCAAACGCGTGGCGCGCAATTCCACGGCCACAACCCGGCCCGTGTATTTATCTGTGCTAATCTGCTCCCCAATGAAAAAAGGGCGTTCCAGCAGAATATACAGGCCCGCGACGAGATCTTTGAGAATATCCTGAATGGAGAAGGTGATAGCGACGGTTAACGTACCGAGCACGGCCACCGGCAGTTCGATGGCCACCTGCCAGAGGGCCAGCACCCAGAAGATCGCGATCAGCATTACGATAATATAGGAGATACGGCCAATCAGGGTGCGTAAATTGATATCGAGGCGGTTATCATTCAACCCGCGAATCACCAGCTTTGAGAGGGTGCGCGCAATGCCAATGGCGAAAACAACAATAAATAGGCTCCACAGACCTTTTTCGCCAAAATGAATGATATCCGTTGGCTTCGCGCCAGTGGTTAAATTGCTCCACAATGTTGTAAGCAGGTCCAGCCCGTTTGTGGCGAAACCAGCAGAACCAGCCGCCGCTAGCAAGACCGGCGGGAACACAATAATCACGCCCAACGTCTGGATCAGCCAGCCGTCCAGCACGGTCTTTTGCAGGCGTTTGACCAGCCAGCGGCGCAGCAGTAACCCGATGATCAGGCCGACCAGCACAACCAGGCTGGCCAGGGCGATACGTGTAATCAAGTCAGGAGTCGGCATAGCGAAATTCCCAAGCAAAATGTATATGTCCTCACAAAGAAAAAATGGGTTAAGCTCTGAGATGCATCAGAGAGAAGTGTTGTTCAGTATGGTTCGCATTATAGCATACTGGCTCACTCGATAACGCTCCACGAGCCGTGTCGCACTGATCTGCTCGCCTGACTCTGCCAGCCCGCAGGAGGCGGCAAGCTGCCCCACGGCCTGGGCGGGCGTAGCGCCACCGGACTGGAGGGGCGCCAGTCTGGTACTCTCAAGACGTTTGGAGAGGCGCTGACCAGTACTATCTAGCCATAATGGGACATGCGCGAACGCTGGCACGGGAAAGCCGAGCGCCTCAAAAAGCAAGATCTGGCGCGCTGTAGAGGAGAGCAGATCGGAGCCGCGCACCACCTGGTTGATACGCATCAGTCCATCGTCCACGACGACGGCGAATTGATAGGCAAAGATGCCATCTGCGCGGCGCAGAATAAAATCGCCCACGGTCTCCTGCACCTGCTGGCTGACCGGTCCGGCGATGAGATCGGTAAAGCTCACCACGCGCTCATCATCCACGCGCAAACGTAGGGAGGGTCGTCGCCCCGCGTCCTCGTACTGAAGACGGCGCGCCTCGCTCAGTTGACGACACGTGCCAGGGTAGCGCGGTCCTTCGTCGCCATGTGGAGCGCTGGCCGCGCGTGCAATCTCGGCCCGGCTGCAATAGCAGGGGTAGATCAGTCCGGCCTCCTGCAAGCGCTGGAGATACGTTTCATAGACGTCCTGGCGCTCGCTCTGGAGATAGGGCGCGTCGGGTCCACCCACATCCGGTCCCTCGTCCCAGTCCAGACCCAGCCAGCGCAGATCGGCCAGCATCTGTGCTGTCGCTCCGGCTCGCACGCGTGGAAGGTCCAGATCCTCGACGCGCAGCACAAACTCGCCCCCGGCACAACGCGCGAAAAGCCAGGCCAGCAGAGCCGTGCGCAGATTGCCCAGGTGCAGTCTCCCCGTGGGACTCGGCGCGTACCGTCCGCGGATCAGATCAGACACTTTTCCGACCACGGACAGGCGCTATCTGTGCGCATATGCTGGCGCGTGGGATAGACGCCAAACTCGGCCAGCAGGTCGATCAGCGTGCAGACCGGCAGGCCGACCACGTTGAAATAGCAGCCATCGATGCGCGTGGTTGGCTGGAAGGATGGGTGCTGGATTCCATACGCCCCGGCCTTATCCATCGGATCGCCGCTGGCGATATAGTCCGCGATCTCCGCGTCACTATAATTACGCATTAAAACCGGCGTCACGCAACTCGCACTCTCCATCAACGTCTTGCCCTCGCTTTGCGTGCAGACCACCACGCCGGTAATTACATGATGCCAGCGTCCCCGCAATGCCCGTAGCAGGGCGCGCGCGTGGGCCGTATCGCGCGGCTTTCCCAGCGCCTCGCTCTCCAGAATCACCGTCGTATCAGCCGTGATAATCAGGCGACTCTTAGCCTGTGGTAATTTCAGAGCCGCCGCCGCCTTGTGCTTGGCCAGCCACTCTGCCATATTCTCAACGGGACCACGATAGCGTTCCTGGGCCTCTTCCTCATCGTCGGATACGCCAACAAACTCGCAAGGCAGGCCCAGCAGGCTGCTGATCTGCCTTCGCCGCGGTGAAACGGAGGCCAGCAATAATGGAAGATATGTCATAATACCCGCAACTCCTGATACATTCTCTTTATTATTGTACGACTTGCCCCGCCTTTTGTCAGCGGCAACAGCAGAAATCCTGAAGGTGAGAGTAATTCACAAACGTTGATATTCAGAGTCTGACCTCTGGCGAACACTGACGCTGGCGTATAGCTGGCGTATATAATAAATACCATGAATATTTCCTTTGCATCGCTGCCATTTCCAATAGAACTGCTGCTCTTCCTCGTCTCCCTGAGCCTGACGATGGCTGCTGCAGCCTGGTTTACACGCCGACTGGAGGCGATTTGTGATCACCTGGACCTCTCGGCTGGCGTGCTGAGCGTGCTGGGAGCGTTGGGAGCGAATATCCCTAACTATGTAGCCTCAATCGACGCTCTCGCCAGCGGTAAAACGGAGATCGGGCTGGGCATTATCATTGGCTCAAATATCTACAATCTTGCCATTATTCTGGGCCTGGCGACCTTCGCGGCCCGCACCCGCAAAGGGCTGGCATTCTCGTCGGCTGAGGCGCGCCAGGTGCAAACGGTTGGAGGCTATACACTGGCTGTTGGGCTGGCAACCCTGTTGCTGATTTGGCTGCTCCCCCAACCATCACTCTGGCCCGCTTTCTACGCCTCGCCCCTGGTGGGCTGGATCTTCTATGCTGCTCTGCTCCTGGTGCTGGGCATTTTCGCGGCCTTTGTCTGGCATATTCTGCGCCGGGCTCACCCCAGTCCCACAGAACTGCATCCGCAAGAGGCCAGCACCACGCGCCGTCTGCCCCTGACGCTGCTGGTAGGCGAGGTGATACTGGCTCTACTCGTAGCGCTGGGAGGTGTAATAGTGATGGTGCAGACCGGTCAGGATCTCACCGCAGAGATGCATATGGCCCCCGCGCTGGCAGGCCTGCTCGTCCTCGCCGTAGCCACTTCGCTACCAAATACTGTGGTCGCGCTGATCCTGGTGCGCACCGAACGCACAGCAGCCTGCGTCGAGGAAATTTTCAGCAGCAACGGGGTCAACGCCTCCCTGGGCATCGCGCTCCCCCTGCTCTTCTGGCGCCAGAGCATCCACGATCCCCTGCTACTCTTCCTGGATGTACCGCTGCTGGTACTGCTCACCCTCTGGGCGCTGGTCTGCGCCAGGCGCGGCGCCGTGAGCCGCTATGTGGGGATTGGGATGTTACTGAGCTATATACTATGGGTTGGCGCCCATGTCTTTATGTAACCCGACGCACTCTCAGCAGTCGAACACCGACCAGCAGATGTTGTTGCGCAACCGCTGGTCGTCGAGTACGAGATCGCGAATCGCCTCCGGGAGCTGGTCGCGCTGCCACCGGCACTCGAGCCGCCCTGCGCTCTCGCTCTCTCCATTCGGCGCGGCAGCACGTGCGGCCTTGATCGCATAGGCGGCCGCACCCAGATCGTGCGCGGCGACGTGCGCGACGACTGCTGCCTGGCCAGCAGCATAGGCGGCATGCCGGGCTGCCCCGCGCAGGTCTCTGGCCGCGGCCATTGCATGGCCGCCTGCCGAGCGAGCCTGGGTCATCGTGACCTCGCCACGCGCCCATGCGCGGGCATGCTCGATTGCCTGGCGCGGTCGCGGGTCAAGAGGCCGAGCCGACTCGAAGAGGTCAAGAACGTGCTCCGCGCACGATGCCGCCCAAAGAGCGAGGAGCTGATGATCCGAATCGGTGAGGGTTCCACCACGGCGCATCGTCACGAAACGAGGGTCGCGGTCTTTCGGGAGAATCATACCTGGTACCCTTTCTGCTCGTATCTGCCCGATATGTAATACCTGGTTTCATTACTGCGTCACCCGTCCCAACGTCTCCCATATTCGTCTGGAAGGTAATGCAGCGCTCCCTGCTCCACCGGCAAGGGTGAGGGTAGCCGCAAGCCCTGTGCATTTATGCTAGTGTCTGGTGACAGAAGTGGTATGCCCTTTCCAAAAGGTAGGGTATAGAGCGATGCGTCTAACGTCGCAGCACCAGCACCTTAAAATTCCCCATGCCCGCCGGATTGGTCAGGATTGAGGCGCGCTGGCGCAGGTTGTACCAGGCCAGCAGCGCCACCTGGCCCTGATCGCTGGCACGCTTGCTATCGGCGAGCGCGAAATCGCGTGTACGACGGCCATCCAGCTCAGCACGCAGCCCGCCATCCTCCAGCCATTCACGCTGCGTGGTATAGGCGTGCAGGCGCAGACCCAGCGCGCGGCCCCGCTCAATCAGGGTGCTAAAATCGACGTGCGCGGTGATATCCTGTTCACCGGGCAAGCGCAACGGCTGCTCGTTCGTTGTATGTTGAGCATAACATAGTAGCGTACCACGCCGCCGCTCACGCGTATACAATTCCCTGGCCTTTGCACCGTAATCGATGGCCAGGATAAAACCGCGCGCGCGCAACAAATGCACACTCTGCTCCAGCCAGCGTCCGGCCTCCAGATTGATCTCGGCCCGCCAGCCATCCGGGAAGCCCTGCCAGGGAATCTTCGCGTGATCGAGATAGCCCGCAACCTCCGGCGAGGATACATCGGCCAGCATCTCGCGCAACTGCTGGTCCTGGCAATCCACATACACCTCGTAAAGCCGCCCCTCGCGCACCTCGACGACATGCACAGGGAAAGCGTCGATCAGCTCATTGGAGAACAACACGTGCGCGGCTGCCTGGCTCGTGGGATGCAGGCTATCGTGCCCGCTGTGAATATCTGCCGTTGTATACACAAGCGCCTGCCCAAATTCTACGGCCTCGCGCGCGGCCCAGCTTCGCACACCCTCAGCCAGATCTCCACGACCCGCGCCCTGCTCCAGTACCACAAAAGAGGTGGGTCGTTTGAGCTTCTCCCAGTAACGGGCGAGTTGCCGCCCCAGACAAGCGGCAAAGAGTTCAGCAAGGTCGCTGCTGGTAAAATAATCGCCGGCCCAACCCATCTTCGCCGGGCCACTGACATAATAGCCATAACCCGGCTCATAGAGCGCCATACGCATATATTCCGCAAAGGTCAGCGGCCCCTCGCGTTGGATACGTTCAACGATCAATCGCTGTAATGGGGTTGCTGTGACTCTCTCCATAAACTAATTACCAAACTGTACGATCAGCAAATCAAGAGCCATTTCAGGCGTGAGGCGGCTGCGTTTGAGGGCGGCATCGGTATCCAGCAATTGGCGATAGGTGTTTTCCAATTGCGCGGTGCTAAACCTGCCGATGTTGCGCATGGTCTTCTCAACCACAAAAGACGGTGCGCCAATGGCTGAGGCGATCTGCGCGGCTCGCAGTCCCCCGGCAGCCAGTTCTTTGACAAGCAACAAACTGCGCACTTGCGAGGTGATTGTCGGCAGCAGGGCCAGGGGATGTTGACCGTCGGCCAGCAGGTCGTGCAGCAGATCGAGCGCCAGGGTGCGATTACGCTGAGCCAGGGCGTCGGTCAGATCAAAGACGCGCCCAACCTGCACTTCGGCTGTAAGTCGGCGCACGTGTTCGGCCTCGATAGTGTGGCCCGCGCCAACGTAGGTCGCCAGTTTATCCAGTTCGCTGGCCAGCAAACGCAACTGATTGCCAATAAAGTCGGCCAGCAACTTCACTGCCTCACCGCTGATCTTCACCCCACTGCCCTGCACACGTTTCTTAATCCAGCTCTCCAGCGCCGCGCCTTTGGGCAGCGTCGCTTTCAGTACCTGGCCATGTTCCTGAGCCGCATTGAGCAGCGGACTACTTTCGGGTAGTTCTTCATCCACCAGCACAATCAGAACCGTCGTGTCAGGCATGCCGGGGATAGCCTCGGCCAGACCTCTCTCAAAGCCCGCGCGCGATTCTGTTTTGCTCTTGCTACCCTTTTTCTTGCGCCCCTTTGTGCCTGTGGCAGACGTTTCCGTGCTTTCAGCGGGAGCAGCCGAGGACGCGTCTTCTCCGCGGCGCTTTTTTGGCAGACCATCAAGGATCACCAGGCGCTGCTCGGAGAGAAAGGGGAGCGTATTGCAGGTGGTGGTGAGGGTCGTCAGCGCAACCTCCCCACCACTATAGCGATCCTGGTTATAGGCAAAGTCGCCCTGCCGCCGCAATTGCTTGAGTTGCTCGCGGCAGGTAAACTCGTCATTGCCGTGTAATAAATACAACATACCTCACCACAATCTCACGAGCAGGCGCGCCTATCTTATTCGTGAGCCATTGGCGCCGCGCGTCGATAGTCGCGACGGTTAGCACGCGCAAGCAACAGATCGAAGCCAACGCCAAAGGCCAGGCCCAGAGCCGCGCAGAACAACACGCTGCCAAAGAAGACGGGGCCACCGCTCGCACCCGGCAGCGGCGTATTATAAATCAGTGTCCCGGCCCAACCCAGGATAATCAGGAACGCGAGAATGCTGCCCACAAACGCGCCGATCACCACGGCCATGCGTTTGCGCACCGCGCTCATCCAGAACGACATAAAAAGGGCCATTGGTAGCGCAATAATCAGCCCAAAAATCGCGCCCCAGAAGACGCCAGCCGGATCTATCAACTGTAGCTCAGGACCGCCCATGTATAATGCCTCCAAATAGATATTTCGTCAGGTAGAAAAGGGCCCACCGCTCTGGCTGCCCTTTTTTATTATACGGCAAAGCTATCCGACCTGACAACCTTCCTGTGTTGGCTGGACCTGTATCAACGTGTGCCAGAAGTCCCAGCCCCTTGTTTTTCTCTACATTTTCAGGTAACATATAAACAAAGGTTTTATAAATTTTTGTTTATATGACAGGAGCAGCAACCCCTGAATGGACGAATGGAAAGACCTCAAGGGTGCGGTTAAAGCCCTGGCCGGGGTGACACGTCTATCGATGATCTACCACCTGGTCAGGCAGCAGGAGATGACAGTGACGAGGCTGACAGAGCTGCTAGGGCTGAGCCAGCCGCTGGTCTCATGGCATCTGCGCAAATTGAGACGCGCGGGCCTGGTCGAAACTCGCCGCGAGGGACGCCAGGTCTACTGCTCGCTCAATAAAGCGTATCTGCTCCTCTGTTTGCAACGCCTGGAGCGCCTGGTCGATCCTACGGTGAAGATCGAAACCTTCCCGGTGGGAGAGGCGCTGATCGAGGCAGAGATGAGTTCCGAGGGGTGAGAAAGTGGTGGAGGCAGATAGAGAGAAAAACACTGCTGACGGCTCTGCGCACACCCTGTTTACCATTGCTTGATGTTGTGATTACCAAAACTTAACATCAGTTTGGTATGGTAACTATGAAGCGCTCAATGATGAACCGTCAGAGCAGATGGAAAGAGATCTCACACGAGAGCAATCCTGGTAAAAAGCAGATAATCTCAGGGATGCACAAACCGAGCATTCCCAACCAACCAGCCTGGAATAGCCTGTTCCAGGATAGTAAGGAAGAGCATGGATAATACGATACAAACACAACCGGCTGAGAATCTGGCGCGCGCCACTGTGGGTACGGCAATGTTGAAGAAACGCCGCCAGATGACGCAGCAGCAGGCATATCATATGGGTAAACTGGGTCGGGCGGATCTACATATGCACAGCACCTATAGCGATGGGCTGGGCACTATCGAACAAGTCTTGCAGCATGCCCAGGAGAACACAGATCTGGATGTGATCGCGCTGACCGATCATGATGTGATTGACGGTGCTCTGCGCGCGCGCGATCTGTGGGCCAGGGGCGACTATCGTTTTGACTTTATTGTGGGCGAAGAGGTGAGCACAAAATCGGGCCACCTGCTGGGACTCTTTATTGAGAAGCGCATTCCACGCGGTTTGAGCATGGAAGAAAGTATCGATCTTATCCACGATCAGGGCGGTCTGGCTATCATCGCGCACCCCTTAAACCAGATTTTCCGCCACAGTTGCCCGCGCCGCGTGCTGGACCGCATCAAAGCGTCCGATAGCGTCTGGCTGGATGGCATTGAAACCTGGAACGCGAGCTTCTGCGGCATCTACGCCAATCGCGTGGCCATGCAGAGCAACCGCGAGTCGTATGGCTGGCCGGAACTGGGCAACAGCGACGCACACACTCTGCGCGCTATCGGCAGTGGCTGCACCTGGTTTGAGGGCAGAAACGCGCTGGATGTACGCGCGGCCATCGAGCAGGGCGAAACCGCGCCTGGCGGCAGAATGTGGCGCATGCACGATTACCTGCGCCTGGCGGGTCATCACCTCGGCAAACAGAGTCGGCGCGTCGTCAAAATAGAACGCATCGGACGCCGCACACGCGTTGCCTGAGTACATTCACATGCCTTCTACAGGATTCTCGCTGCTCAAGCTGGGGCAAGCATCCCCAACTTGCACCGAGCACGCACATCCTGATAGTACCAGCGAAATCAAAAATTCATGAGGGGGACGCCGGATGGATGGCGTCTCCCAGGGGTGAAAGCGGAAGACGTCCCGCTTGTTTTATAAATAAAGTGTGATACAATAGAGCCATGTTTAGCAGACGTATACAGCAAAGAGCCCGCCAGATTGCCGCAGCGATTATGCGGCCATTGGCCCGGCTGGGGATCAACCCTAATGTGGTGACCCTCCTGGGATTATTACTCAGTATCGTGACCGCCATGGTAATCGCATCTGGACATATCGAGGCTGGGGGCGCGCTGGTACTGTTTGCAGGCATTTTCGACATGTTCGATGGAGCTATGGCTCGTGTCAGTAACGCCGTCACTACCTTTGGCGCGTTTCTGGACTCGACCCTGGATCGCTATTCCGAAAGTATCATCCTGGGAGGCTTGCTCTTTTACGCTTTACAGCAACCGGGCCTGCATGACGCTTTATGGCCAGCGCCCTATGAGCAGCAGTGGATGATCGTCTCAATCTTCGTGGCCGTAGTTGGTTCGCTGATGGTAAGTTACGCGAAAGCGCGCGCCGAAGGCCTGAACCTGGAATGCAAAACTGGACTACTGGCTCGCCCTGAACGTGTCGTTATTCTAAGCATCGGATTATTGACGGGAACCACTATCTGGGCGGTGTTGCTGCTAGCACTTTTGTCGCATGTGACCGCTATAGAACGGATCTTACATGTATGGCGCGCAACATGCCAGCCTGGAGTCAACAAAGAGGTGCAACACGTCGTTGTTGAAGGGTTGGCGCAAGGAACCGATAGGCATGGACAAGACCAGTATGCGCTGAGCGAGACCAGTGAACGTAGAGATGCGCCCGTCAGTTCTGTATCTACCAGCTTGCCACCGTTCTCTGGTAGCGTACAACAAGATTAGCAAGAACGGCATAGATGGGACCGGGCCGGAGCGTCGTAGTAGCGTAAACAAGCCTGTCCGAGAATAAGACTGTGAAGGCGGCCTTAAAGCGCTGCCTCTGTCATGCACAACGCGGATCGATGGAGAACACATTTACACGGTATTATAACGTGAGAGAGTATAAACCTGCATCTGAGGCTTCTCCCCGAACACCCGTTGCGGAAGCGTGAAACGATGTGCGAGCCTTACAACGCTCGCCAGCAACATCTGCAATTGAATATTCTCAATGGCTCAGGGCAAACGCTTGATTGATGATGGCAAGTGCCCGCGCTCCGGTCCGTAGGTATTGAGACTGGAGATTTTAGTGACAACAAAAGATACTCATCCAGAACATAACGACTGGCAAAAGCCCGGCGGAGAGCAGCAGTCTGCCTCCGAAAGTTCTCAGGATGCTCCCCACACGGACGAACAGAGCACGACGTTAGATGCCCAGTCAGGTGCAACGATGCCTGAAGCGCAGATGGATAGCGCGCCATTCACGCCAGATACCACGCATCGGGCGCGCCAGAAAGCGCCACACACCGATGACCAGGAACATCAGCCCGAACAGGCGCACCCTCAGCGCCCGCTTGATCTATCCATCTCGGATGCCGATGAAACGTTTGTCGGCGTGAGCGAATTGTTCGCGGCTGCCCAAACAGCCCCTCTTGAAAGCGAGACGCTCCCACTCTTTATTCTGGAAGAGGCGCCCGCGTCTGAGACAGAGGCGGTCCGCCCCTTCAGCGATTTTATCGAGGAGTTTCGTCAGACAGAAGTGCGTTTGAATGCGCTCTTGCCAGACCAGGAGACCGACCTGACTCCCCTGCCTATGGAAACAGCGATGCTGCCAACTACCGATGCGGGTACAGCAGCCGGCGAGACAGTCGCACCCGATACGGGCAGCATACCCTCGCCCGCGCTCAATGAGCAGGCTACAACAGCGCGACCAGCCATTTCCGTGGAGCGCCCGGTATCGCCCCTGTTGCGTCCGGCCACGCGTCTGCGCATGCCGCGTCACGGCAGGCATCGAGCGGAAGAACATCCCAAACACGTCGAGCCGTCTGTCACGCAACCGCAGCCAGCAGTAGAGGAGAAAGTGGAGAGCGCGCCAACCGCCGAAGCCCCCCAGCTAGAGGAGCAAGAATCCGCTCGCCCGGCGCGTCGCTATCGTTTCGACCGGCCCGCCGCCACAGCCAGCGCCACCCCCTCTCTCGCGAAACCCACCGCGCAAACGCGCAGCGCTGAGTTGAAGGAGAAACGCGCTACGGCTGCCCAACAGAAAGAGGCCGCGAAAAATCAAGCTGCGGCCACTCCTGAGGCGCCCGCGCCAAAAGTGAGCGAGCCCGAAATAGAGGCAGCCGAAGTGCCGACCCCGACTCCGGCTCCGACCCCAAGCGTCAGCGAGCGCCGCAAACGTGGCAGCCACGAACGCCAGCGCGAAAAAGAGCAGCCCACACCGGTCACACCCATCGCGGAAGTCGCCGCCCCCGAAAAGGAGCAGGAATTCGCGCCAGAAGTGCCGATAGAGGATCTGCCGCCGCTGGAATATGCGGAGTTGCAGGCCGCGAACTCGCGCCGCCGTCGCCGCCGTCGCATTGGCAACGGTAATGGCATCAATGGCGTAGTCGCACCCAAAGCCGCATTGCCGGAAGCAGCCGCACCTGCCGCTCCCATATCACCACCTGCCGCGCCGGGTGTTCTACCCAAAGGCGCTCCAGCAAACTCGCCCGCCGCGCAAAATTATAACATCGTCTCCGGCTATACCGTGAGCCAGATGAATCAGGGCAACGATAACGCCGGGCCATTCATGGGACCAGAGCCATCGCCCGCGCGCGGCAGCGTGTTTAACACGTCGCCGCAGATTCGCCACACGCGCACCGAGACGACCCTGCGCAGCGCGACCACTCACCCTATCAAACACGGGGAAAGCCCGTTGATGTCAACTGCCGCGGTCAACCATCTGGGCACCGTGGTCGCACAGGCAATTCAGATCCAGACCGACCGCATGGTCTCAGAACTGCGCCGCGCCAACCAGGTGCCGACCAACATCTCGGTCTCGCTACCGCCATTCCCATCAAACGAGCGCGTAGGCGTCTTCGTGGACGTCGCCAACCTGCTCTACTCGGCGCGTACCCTGCGTATGACCGTTGACTTCGGCAAATTGCTCGACTTCCTGCGCGGCAACCGCCGCCTGGTACGCGCGCAAGCCTACTGCCCCACCAGCCCGCAGCCCGGCGACGACCAGATGTTCCTGCAAGCTGTGAAGGGCCTGGGCTACCGCATCACCACCAAAAACTACAAAACCTTCTCCAGCGGCGCCAAAAAAGCCGACCTGGACCTGGATCTGTGTATGGACGTGGTGCGCCTGGTCGATGGCAAAGCAGTAGATTGCGTTGTGCTGGTCAGCGGCGATAGCGACTTCATGCCCATGCTCGACTACTGCTCCGATCACGGCGTGCGCGTCGAGGTAGCCGCCTTCGACGAATCGATGTCGGCCACCCTGCGCCAGGCCTGCGACCTGTTCGTCAATCTCTCCATGCTGGAAGAGATCCGCGCATAATCTGCAAAAACAGTGACACGACGTACTGAACAACTCAGTACGTCGTGTCACTGTAAATCACGACCACGTGAAGAGTCCGTGTGTACCTTATAAACTGAACAATCTCCGAAAGGCTCCAATGATGGCATGTCTGAGTTTTGCCTCTCGGAAGACTCCACAAGCGGCGGGAAGACACAAATGCCCAAATAAGCTCTCCTGTATTTCCTAAAAACAGACTCTTTTTTGGAGTCTCTCGGAAACTATTGTATAAAGTGGCCTCCCATGCTATAGTATGGGTGCAACAGGCTAAATGGTCGGGGATGCCCGTTCGGGATTGTGACTATGGTGGTGTTGTGACCTTAAATTCCAGGGTTACAGGCGAAATGGGGTGTGGTGCCCGTTCGGGGTTGGAAATTGCACAAAAACGCCCTGCCCTGACCGAACGGCCAAAGTATTTTTCAAGCAAAAGGACTCTTTCATGCGGAATATGCATGGTATGGCCCGCGTGATGGTCATCCTCATCCTGCTCGCACTGGCACTCGCCGCCTGCACAGGTGGCAGCCCGGCAACTCCCGGACCCGCCGCCAACGCAAGTAGCACTCCCTCTCCACAAAATACCGTGACGGTCGCGCTCGTCACCGACACGAGCGATCCCAATAACAGCGCCTTCAACCAGTTGGCGACCTCAGGGTATGACAAAGCCCAGAAGCACTATGGCTTTCCCGCCAGCATCATCCAGACCAACTCTCCCAATGACTATATGAATGACCTGACCACAGCAGCTCAGCAGGCGAACATGGTGATCGCCGTTGGTTTCGCGCTACAGGTGCCGCTGGATAAAGTGGCCAGAACTTTCCCCACCACCAAATTTGCGATGGTCGATGGCTGCGCCCTGGCCGATCCAACGAAACTCACCTGCGATCCCCTGCCCAATGTGGCACCCCTCTCCTTTAACGAACAACAGGCTGGCTGCATGGTCGGCGCGCTGGCGGCTCAGATGGAAGTGGATGGCAGCGCCAAAGTCCCCAGACTGCTGGGCAAAAACACCATCGGCGCCATTGGTGCCCAACCGATCCCGTCCGTTCTCAAATATATCGCTGGCTATCAATACTGTGCCCAAAAAGTCGATCCCAAAATCAACGTGGTGATTGGCTACTCCAACGACTTCACCAATCCCGCCACCTGCCAAACGCTCGCGGAGAACCAGATCACCAACCAGCAGGCGGATATCATCTTCCAGGTTGCCAGCGCCTGTGGCACCGGCGCGTTGGACGCCGCCACCGAGAAAAACGTCTATAGCATTGGCTCGGACATAGATCAGAACAAAGATGCGTCCGACAAGACCCGCGCCAGTGTGATGACCAGTGCATTGAAACGCGCGGATACAGCGGTCTACGCTATCATCAACACGGCTGAGGCTAACCAGTACGACGCCTTTGTGAAAAACCCAACCACCTTTGATCTGGCGCACGATGGCGTTAGCTTTGCCACCCCCAGTTCGGATGTGCCGCAGGATGCAGTTGCCAGAGCACAGGAGTACAAAAACAAGATGGCAAGTGGCTCTCTCACCCCACCTGCCCAACTTTCAAAGTAATTATCTGTCTCAAAAGCAAATGAGCCCTCATTCTGTGAAAGCCATCATCTATGATGACTTTTTCGCTTGTTTATCGAGCACCCACTGCACTGACGGGCTTATTGGCTTGTCCGTACGGTGAATACAGCCCATCCAACAACAAGGCCGGCGCATGCCCTCTTTGAGTTCCGTGGGCACCCTTTCCACGTGTTGCCTTCTGGTTTCAGGTTTTTTCACGGAGATCGCCCAGCAGATCCATTCATTGCGCGCAAGAGGTGTAAGATTCTCCCACAAGGCTCTCGCCTGCGCGTCAGAAGCGAGGGTTTGCCGTAAGTCCTCTGGCAATTCGTGGACAACCCCACCGAAGATTTCATTGTTAGTCATCAGTTTATCCTACGACAACATAGCCCGCTCTCGCAAGGATTGCAGGGGCGAGCGCGCGTCTTCAATTTGCCTGCTTGCTTCCGTGCCAAATTGACAAAAATGGTGTCTGTTACACCTTCAACCCCAACACATCCGTCAACCGCAACACCTCGGCTCCGGCGTTGAGGTCGTGGTTGGCGAGCACATTTTCTGCCGCCTCTTGTAGCAGCTCAAATGCTTCTGGCGTGTTGAGATCATTATCCATCGCAGCCTCAAAACGACTGCGCAACAGGTGATCCTCACCGCTAGCCTGGGTGCCGACCAGTTCGCGCACGTTCTGGAAAATCCCGACCAGCTTGCTGGAGAACTCCAGGTCAGCCGGGAAACACTCCCAGGGATAGCGATAGTGATGGTTGAGCAGGGTGACGCGAATGGCGTCGGCGCTGTAGTCCTTGAGCAGGTTGCGCACCAGGGTCAGGTTGCCCAACGACTTGCTCATCTTCTCGCCGTCCTGGTGGACCATACCGACGTGCATCCAGAAACGCGCGAACGGCGCTTTATCGGTGAAATGTTCGGATTGCGCGATCTCGCAGGTGTGGTGCGGAAAGGCCAGGTCGAAGCCGCCTCCATGAATATCGATTTGTGGGCCAAGATAGCGCATGGCCATCGCGCTACATTCAATATGCCAGCCGGGACGACCAGGCCCCCAGGGACTCTCCCAGGCCGGTTCGCCTGGCGCCTGGGCCTGCCAGAGCACAAAGTCCAGCGGGTCTTTTTTGCGCGCGTCGTCGGGAAAATTGCCGCGCTCATTGGCGATTTTGAGCATCGCTTCATAATCGGGCAGGCCAATCGCCTGAGCCATCTGCCCAAATTCCGCGTCTTTACGCACATTAAAAAAGACGCAGCCCGCGCTCTCATAAGCGAAGCCGCGCTCGATCAGTCGCTGCACAATCTCGATAATCCCCTCCATCTGCTCCGTAGCTTTCGCGTAAACATCCGGGCGGCGCACATTCAACGCGTCCATATCGCTGAGAAAACGCTCGGTCTCGCGCCGACCCAACTCATCCCAGGCCATACCAAGCTCGCCTGCTTTACGCAGCACGTCATCGTCGATATCCGTCACATTCTGCACATACTTGACCGTATAGCCACGTGAACGCATATAACGCATCAGCGCGTCAAATGAGACATAGAGAAAGGCATGGCCAAGATGCGTGGTATCGTAGGGCGTGATGCCGCAGACATACACGCGCACAGTGTCATCGATGGGTGTAAAGAGTTCCAGGGATTGGGTCAGCGTATTAAAGAATTTCATGCGAGGTAGCTCCTAAAGAGAGAACAGACGAACAGCGTTGGCCGTGGTGATCCGGGCGATCTCTTCCAGCGTCACACCACGGATCTCGGCAAGTTTCTCAGCGGTTTGTTTGACAAAAAGTGGTTCGTTGCGTTTGGCGCGCAGGGGTTTGGGCACCAGGTACGGGCTATCGGTTTCGACAAGGATGCGTTCGGCGGGGGCGAGACGCGCGACTTCTGGCAGCTCGTTGCCCTGTTTGGTCAGCGGACCGGCGAATGAGAGCAGGAAGCCCGCAAACTCCAGGCATTCTTCAGCCTGCGCGACGGTGCCAGAGAAGCAGTGAAAGACGCCGCGCACCCCCTGGCCATGCGCGCGCAGCAACTCGATAACATCTTCATGCGAGTCGCGCACATGGATAATGCAGGGCAGATCGAGTTCGCGAGCCAAACGCAGATGAGCGCAAAAGACCTCGCGCTGCGTCTCGCGTGGCGAGAGCATACGAAAATAATCCAGACCAAACTCGCCGATAGCCACAACCTCCGCCTCCTGAGCCATCACGCGGTACTGCGCTTCTACCTCCGCGTTATGCGACGAAGCATCATGAGGATGCGTACCCGCGCCCGCGAACACCACGCCAGGATGCGCCTTCGCCAGAGCCAGGGCAGCCCGGCTAGAGGCCAGATCGCAGCCCGGATCGATCACGCGCGTCACCCCACCCGCGACGGCAGCCTGAATCACCGCCTCGCGATCAGCATCGAAGCGGGAAGTGTCGATGTGGGCATGGCTATCAATCAGCACAGCACGTTATCCTTTCCGAACAAAGAAAAGAGGTGAAAGGTCGTTTATCTGCCTTCGCCTCCTGATACTATAGAAAGTATAGTCTCAGGATTGGCACGATGTCAAACGGATAAGCTAATGGCAAACCAGTAGGGAATCAATCAGTAGAAAACGTTGAAAGAGGCGGGGGAAAAAAATTTTTATTTTTTGGGCGCGTTTAAAAATTTTTTAAAAAAAAAAAACACGCC
>CAXUEY010000052.1:27957-37065 GCA_964250225.1 uncultured Ktedonobacteraceae bacterium
ATTTTATCGTTTTCGCGCCTCTTTCAACGTTTTCTAAACAATAAACGCAGCGCAATAACAATTAACGCTTTGTGTACTGTGGGGCCTTGCGGGCGCGCTTGAGACCGGGCTTTTTGCGCTCTTTCATGCGCGGGTCGCGGGTCAGGAAGCCAGCTTTACGCAGGGCTGATTTATATTCGGGGTTGGCGCGTAGCAGGGCGCGGGCGACGCCGTGGCGGATCGCTCCGGCCTGGCCGCTAGTGCCGCCACCGACGACACGCACGGTCATGCTATACTGCTCGGCGATTTCCAGCAGGCGCAGGGGCGCGATCACCGTCGCGGTCAGAGCCTCGCGCTGCCCAAAATACGCCCCACCACTTCTGCCATTCACGATCACGCTGCCGTCACCGTTGGGGAAGAGACGCACGCGGGCTACAGCCGTCTTGCGCCGTCCCATCCCATAGTAATACTCGCCTTTGATGGTATCGGCCAAAGTAGAATCTCCTTTTTTTACTGCTCAGCCTTCTTCAACAACGCTTCCGGGCCGGTCCACGGCACAGGCTTCTGGGCCGCGTGGGGATGCTCAGGGCCAGCGTAGACCTTCAGGCGCGACATGATGGTAGCGCCCAGGCGGTTGTGCATGACCATACCTTTGACCGCGTGCTCAAGGGCGCGCTCAGGGAAGCGACCCTCCAACGTCTGGCGCAGGGTGATCTTTTTCAGACCGCCGGGATACTGGCTGTGGCGATAATAGATCTTCTGGTCGAGGCGTTTGCCCGTCACAGCGATTTTGTCAGCGTTAATCACCACAACGAAGTCGCCACACAGCATGTGAGGCGTAAATGTGGGTTTGTGTTTGCCGCGCAAAATCTGCGCGATCTGGGATGCCAGGCGCCCCAGAACCTGCCCCTCAGCGTCGATGACGTACCACTGGGGGTCCAGCTCCCGTAGCTTGGCACTATATGTCTTTTTCATTCTCGTTGCCTTTGTTCTCTTCGTAATCCCTATTCCGACCTGACGGACAGCTAGCACATTGTCCTTGTTGCCAAATCAGCCAGGAGTAATCCCAACTCTTCAGGGTAACTGACCCCTACCAGGCATAGCCCATGCGACGGAGCTGCTGAACCGGGGTGCGTCTTACGCGCCTGCTGCACAATCTCGGCAAATTCGTCGAGGCTCAGACGTTTCTGACCGACGAGCAGCAGTGTCCCAACCATTCTGCGAACCTGCCCCGTGAGAAAAGCGTCCGCAGTAAAATCACAAAAGATAAGAGCGTCGTTGCGCGTACATTCGGCCCTGTGCATCGCGCGCACGCAGGAATGGGGGCCTGGCCGCATTGGATTGCGCTCATCGGGACTGCTCCCGAAAGCTCCAAAGTCCTTGCGCCCCAGCAGCAACTGGCAAGCGGCCTGCATCAGGTCCGTATCCAGCGCTTGCGGACGGAAGTAGCTGTACCTGGCACGCAAAGCACTGGGCGCGGGATCGTTCCAGATGGTATAGCGATACGCCCGGCTCTTAGCACTAAAGCGCGCGTGGAAGTTCTCAGGAACCTCCGCGATCCTGCGCACTACCACCGTCGAGGGCAGTAGCGCGTTCAAAGCCTTCTGCCAGACCTCCGGCGTCAGTTGAGAGACAGGAGTGAAGTGGATCACCTGCCCGCTGGCGTGGACTCCGGCGTCTGTGCGACCAGCGCCGTAGACCGTTGCCATCGAGCCAGAGACGCGTGCGATCACCGCCTCAAGTGTCCCCTGGATCGTCGGACCATGTGCCTCAGCCTGGCGTTGGAAGCCATGATAGTTGGTCCCATCATACTCAATCACACACGCCAGCTTCTTGCTCATCTGGTCCCTGCTCCCGCTTCACTGCTGGCTAGACCAGAGCGATCTGCGCCATATCCGAGTTATCACCCAGACGCTTGCCCAGCTTGGTAATACGCGTATAACCACCAGGGCGGCCTGTGTAGCGCGGAGCCAGCTCGTCGAAAATCTTCTTCACAACCAGCTCGTCCGGCAGGGCACTCAAGATCTGACGGCGCGAGTGCAGCTCAATGACCATCGCATGGTACGCCGCCTGCAAGGCCTCTTCAGCATCATCCTCGTTCGAGATGATCCCTAGCAGCTCGCTACGACGCCTCTTGAACTTATCCTCCAGAAATTTGCGCCCTTTAGCGGTCAGCGGTGGCAAACCCAGTTCCGCGCGCTCCTCATTGGACTCCACTTTATAAGAGAGCGAGAAACGTCCCCGGCGGGCAAATTCCAGAATTTTGGTGGCCTTCTCCTCATCGGACACCACCGACGCCAGATGAGCCAGCGCGGCTTTGCGTCCTTTGACAGCCTGGGTGATCAACTTCTCAGTCTCACCGCGAATGGCACGCGCGCGCGCCTCGGTCGTCTTAATACGGTCATAACGAATGAGACCGGCCATCAAACTGCGGCGCGCGGAAAGCCTGCGATCACCAGGCATGCTCATTCGGTTACCGGCAACTCGGTGCCTCAACTTAGTCCTCCATTTCGTGGTCGCCATCGATATCGGCGCCAACAGCGCTGGTGCGCGGATTCGGCAAGAAATTGCGCGCGAGCAAACGTTCGCGCAACTCCAGCAGGCTTTTCTCACCAAAGTTTCGCACACCCAGCAGATCCTCTTCATTCATCGAGAGCACCTGGCCAACCTTCGTAATATTACTGCGTTTCAAGCAGTTATAGGCGCGAACCGAGAGATCCAACTCCTCAATGGGAGTATCGTAGATCTTCTGCGGGATCGGCATACTACTCAGCGGCGGCTTCTCCGGCTCAATCAGAACGGCGCGATAGTTCGCGAGCTGCGTAAAGTGGCGGACAAGGATGTCGGAACTTTGCCGCAGAGCCTCATCCGGTGCAATGGTTCCATCCGTCCAGATGTCCATCACAATTTTATCGTAGTTTGTCATCTGCCCCACGCGCGTGTGCTCAACGGTATAATTGACCTTCTGCACCGGCGTGTAAATGGCGTCCACGGGAATCACCCCGATGGGCTGGTCCTCTTTAGAGTCAGCGGGCACATAGCCTTTGCCGGCCTCCACCACCAGCTCCATTTCAAGACGAGCATTCTCGTTATCGAGGGTCGCGAGATAGAGATCAGGATTGACAATCTCCACCGTGCTGGGTGCCACGATATCCGCGGCAGTCACCACGCGTTCTCCCGTCACCTCCAGCCGCATCGAAACAGCGTGGTCGGAGTAGGAGCGCAGGCGCAGTTTCTTCACATTCAGCACGATATCCGTGACATCTTCCATAACATTGGGGATATCCTGAAATTCGTGCTGTACCCCGTCAATGCGAACGGAGGTCACCGCTGCACCGGGCAGCGAGGAGAGCAGCACACGGCGTAGCGCGTTGCCCAGGGTCATGCCATACCCCGCCTCTAACGGCTCAATATCGTAGCTCGCATAATTCCCCTGTGTCCTGGTGTTTTTAATGCGAGGCAGAATCAATTCTTGCAAGGTTAAACCTGCCTTCCTTTGCCTACCATAACATACATCTGGCAGTTCAAAAGTGCTGCGCCCTCTAGCGGCCCGCTGCGCAGGCCGCAAAAGGCTGGTACCCATCCGCCAATCAACTTACCGCTGGTAATACTCGACCACCATCTGTTCTTCAAAGGGCAGTTCAAGCTCTGTGCGCGTGGGAAGCGACATCACGCGACCAGCCATCGCTGTCTTATCCAGGCTCAACCAGGCAGCCACACCCTTCGTTGTCAGCAGTTCAGCGCGTACCTTGAAGTACTCAAGCCCCTTGCTGCGCTCGCGGACCGTAATCACATCGTTAGGTTTGGCGATAAATGAAGGGATATCCGTTTTCCGACCATTGACGGCAAAATGCCCGTGACAGACCAGCTGGCGAGCCTGCGCGCGCGAATCGGCAAAGCCCAGACGATACACCAGGTTGTCCAGGCGCATCTCCAGGATCTGCAACAGATTCTCGCTGGTACGACCGGGGCGACGTGCCGCCGTCGTAAAGTGTTTGCTAAATTGACGCTCCAGAATACCATAGGTGCGACGCACTTTCTGTTTCTCTCGGAGCTGCAACGCATAGCCCGATGCTTTGCGCGGGCGACTCTGACCATGCTGGCCAGGCCGCGTATTGCGGCGCTCAAGCGTGCATTTGGTCATGCACTTATCGCCCTTTAAAAAAAGTTTTACCCCCTCCCGCCTGCACAGTTTGCACACGGGGCCGGTATAACGTGCCATGTAGATCTCTCCTCCTCAACGCGCACAGCGCACGGTTACACGCGACGCCGTTTGGGCGGGCGACAGCCATTGTGCGGAATAGGCGTCACATCAGTGATTGCTGTAACGTTCAGGCCAGAGGTCTGCAACGAGCGGATAGCCGCCTCGCGCCCGGAACCAGGCCCTTTAACAAAAACTTCAACCTGGCGCAGACCATGCTCCATCGCCTTGCGGGCCGCGCTCTCAGCGGTCACCTGCGCGGCGTAGGGCGTGCTTTTGCGCGAGCCTTTGAAACCCTGCCCACCTGCGCTGCCCCAGGAGATGACGTTGCCATTGGGATCGGTCAACGTCACAATGGTATTATTAAACGTCGCCTGAATATGCGCCTGGCCGCGAGGAATAGATTTACGCTCACGCCGCCGGGGCTTGCCTGTCGTCTTTTTCTTGTCTGCCATACTTTGCCATATCCTCCTGGGCGCTTACTTCTTCGCTGCTTTCTTCTTACCTGCCACTGTGCGCTTCGGACCTCGACGCGTGCGCGCATTGGTACGCGTGCGCTGCCCATGCACTGGCAGGTTGCGACGATGACGCATCCCACGATAACAGCCGATCTCGATCAACCGCTTGATGTTCATGTCCACTTCGCGGCGCAGATCACCCTCGACTTTGTACCCCCGGTCGATTACTTCACGCAGACGATTGACCTCTTCTTCGGTCAGATCCTTCACCCGCGTATCCGGGTTCACACGCGTTTGCTCCAGAATCTTGCGACTGGTCGTCAGCCCGATCCCGAAGATATAGCACAGCGAAATCTCCACACGCTTCTCGCGCGGAATGTCAACGCCGGCAATTCTAGCCATCTTTTCCTCCAGATTAATACTTCACTGTTCCGAGACCTCTCCTGATCCCGCAACTCGCTTTTGCTTTTAACCTTGCTTCTGTTTATGCTTCGGATCTTTGCTACAAATGACCATCACAACACGATTGCGCCGAATGATCTTGCAATGCTCACAACGCGGTTTGACAGAGGCACGCACTTTCATGACCTTGCCCTCCAAATGATATATATATAGACAAAACTCACCACGAGGGGCGAATAAACACTCCAGCCGCAGAGTAGATATCATCAATCTCTCGTTTATCCGCCGCAGCCGTCATCTTCATGCTACTGTTCAGAGGAACTAAAGGGTGAGGAATTCAGGAAACACAACACTTCCCCCTCACTACCTACCTCGCACGCCATGTGATACGCCCACGCGACAGGTCGTAGGGAGATAGCACAACTCTCACCTTATCGCCTGGCACAATACGTATGAAGTTCATGCGCATACGACCAGATAACACCGCTAATACCTGGTGCTGCTCATCAATCTCTACCTTAAACATGGCATTTGGGAGGGCTTCAAGGACTTTGCCCTCTACTTCAATTTCATCCTTCTTGGCCATAGCATCCTTTCGCAAAATGACGGCTGTTATGAGATGATTCCCACGAGAATCCGTTGTTCTCGCTCTGAGAAAATAGCAGTAGTTGAAATTGCTGCAACCAGCTACGAATTATAACACGATCACCACAAGAAGTCGAGAGGCTTCTTTTTTCTCAGACACTTCTTTTTTTGTTCGCAACGTCTTGCCTCGCCGCACAGGTGGCCCGGACGTAATCCACGCCACCTGCCTCGGCTCAGCCCTATTCAGTCACCTTGTCTTTGTCGAGGTCCACACGCTTTTGAATCGCCTCCACCAGCGCCTCATGGACTGCATCAACCCCCTGGTTTCCATTCACCTCCACGACCTTTGCTTGATTCCCATAATAGTCGAGCAGGCGAATAGTCTGATTGAAAAAGATGTCCAGGCGACGCTGCACCGCTTCCCCAACATCGTCGGAGCGCTGGTAAAGCTCGCTGCCATCCAGATCACATCTGCCAGCCTCTTTGGGAGGACGGCTATAGACGTTATAAACGTGCTGGTGCGCTCGACAGATATAACGCCCTGAGAGCCTTTTTAACAATTCCTCGCGCGGAACGTTTAAGTAGACCACCGCGTCAATCTGTGTCCCGACCTCACGTAGGCCTTCATCCAAAGCTTTAGCCTGAGCAAGTGTGCGAGGGAAGCCATCCATAAGCACCCCAGGCCCACAATCCGGTTGCTCTAACCTTCGCAGGATCATCGCAACCGTCAGATCGTCGGGAACCAATTCCCCGCGATCAAGGTATGTTCCGGCTTGCCGCCCTACTTCGGTCTGTTCCTCGATCTCTTTGCGGAAAAGATCCCCGCTGGAGATATGAGGCACACCGAATGCCTGCGCGAGCATTTGAGCTTGCGTCCCTTTTCCTGATCCTTGCGCCCCGATCAGAATGATATCCACGTTTACCTCCGATGGTAGTAGCTCGGCGTTGAGCTGTTAGGTTAAGAAGCCTGAATAGTTACGCATGACCATTTGGGACTCGATCTGCCGCATGGTATCCAGTACGACACCGACCGCGATCAGCACGGCAGCACTACTCAAGAGCTGGTTGCCACCGACATTCGCGAAGTACGGCAGTACAGCTACGATGCCCAGGAAGAGCGCACCCGCTAGAGTGACACGGTTCAGGATATCGTTGAGGTGCCGACGCGTGGTCTCACCAGGACGATAACCCGGAATGTGCGCTCCCTGCTTCTGCAGACTGTTGGGTATATCCTGCTGCTGCCAGACGACGTAGGCATAGAAGTAGGTGAACGCGACGACCAATATAAAGAAGATCGCCCAATAGTACCAGAGGGCTGAGTTGGCGATATAGGACGCAACCCAGGTCGCCGAATTCTTCAACCAGGTAACGCTGCTGGTCCCCAGGTAGCGTGAGATCACTGCCGGGAAAATCAGCATCGACTGCGCGAAGATCAGCGGGATCATGCCCGCGCTATTCACCTGGATAGGAATATAGGAACGCTGCGCGCTCCCCACAAGCAGGCCGCGCCCAACCATACGCTTGGTGGGATACTCAATCGGCACGCGACGTTGACCCAGGTACATATAGACGATCCCAATAATAGTAACGAGGCCAATAAGCGCGAACACAACGATACTCACAATGCCGCTGCCGCCGCCGCCGCCAGCTGTGGCTGTTTGCCAGCCCTGTGCGATCAGATTGGGCAGATTGCTGACAATACCGGCAAAGATGATCAACGAGATGCCATTGCCGATACCATTTTCGGTAATCAGCTCACCTAGCCAGACCATGATCATCGTGCCACACGTCAGCGCCATGAGAATCGAGAACGACTCCAGCGCATTTGCATCGAAAAGACCAAAATTGGCCAGCACGCCAGCCGTAACGAAGATGGCGGCCTGACCCAGAGCCTGCAGGAAGGCTAGCGGCACCGAGATGACGCGCGTAATCTGGTTGAACTTGAGACGCCCGGCCTCGCCCTCGCGCATCATATTCTCTAGAGCAGGAATAATTGGCTGCAAGAGCTGCATCACGATGGTTGCCGTGATATAGGGATAGACCCCCAGCGCAACAATCGAGAATTTCTGCAACGACCCACCAGAAAAAACATCCAGCAGGCCCAGCAGTTGGCCGAGATTCTGATTTCCACCCGTTTTGAAAAGATTGACCAGGGCCTGGGTTTCAGTGTGCGTTAGCGGCACAGGGATATTGGCCAGAACCCTCGTAATCAGCAGAATCAGCAGGGTGAAAAGGATCTTATTGCGCAGATCTGGAATGGTCCAGATACTGCGTAGTTTGTCCCATAAGGAAGTCATGGGGGGTTCCTTTCACGACTCAACAAGAAAGACTTCTACCAGATAGAACGCTTGAAAGCACCCGAATGTTTTCTCAAAGTACTTCTGTTTACCTCTGTTCCGAGCTGGCGTCAGAAACACCGATCAAGGTGGTTGCCAGCTCGGAATAGAGAGCTACTTCCGCTCCGAGCTGGCGTCAGAAACACCGATCAAGGTGGTTGCCAGCTCGGAATAGAGAGCTTACTTTCTGTCTACTTTCCCTGGTCCCCTGTCCCCATCTGGCTGTAATCCGGGGGCGGGGCTCCATCCTTACGACGCTTGGTCTTCTCATAGACTTTGACCGGAATGACCTCAATTGTACCACCCGCGGCCTCGATTTTGGTACGTGCGCTACCAGAGACTTTGTGTGCGCGAATGGTGAGCGCGTGCTCAATCTCGCCTTCACCAAGAATCTTGACCAGGCCCTTGCCTTCGGTATTGCTCAGCATACCTCGTTCAACCAGAAATTCTGGCGTGACCTGGGTGCCTGCCTCCAGACCCGCCAGCGCGCCCAGGTTGACGATAGCATAATCTTTGCGAAACGGCGTATTGCTGTTGCCAACGCCCCTCGCAAATGGAAGGCGCTTGAAAAAGCGCGTCTGACCGCCACTAAACGCGCGATGCACATTGGTATGGCCGGTACGCGCCTTCTGGCCTTTGGTACCACGCCCGGCGGTCTTGCCACGCCCGGAACCGTGACCACGACCAACACGCTTTTCGCGCGTATGTGATCCAGGAGCTGGACGCAAATCAGAGAGTTTCATTACGCTACTTCCTCAACTTGCACCAGATGGCGCACTTTATTAATCATCCCACGCATAGCAGGATTATCATCAATCTCGACCGTGCGCTGGAGCTTGCGCAACCCCAACGCGCGAATGGTCTCTTTCTGATCTTTGGGATAGCCAATCGAGCTTCTTACCCATTTGACGCGCAATTTCATAACTCGTATCTCCTCTCTCAGCCTAACGCCGACGATCTCCGCCGCCACCGCCGCCGCTACGACCACCTCCACCGCCGCCGCTACGACGGTCTCCACTACCGCCGCCGCCACGACGATCACCGCCGCCACGCTCGCCGCGATCACCACGACCACGACCACCGCGATCAGAGCCGCGGGGCGCGCCCCCCGCCTCATAAACCCCCGCCCCCGCCGGGGCCCCCCCCC
>CAXUEY010000053.1:0-36404 GCA_964250225.1 uncultured Ktedonobacteraceae bacterium
CTCTATCATGCGCTTATTGCCCAAACCAGCCGGTGAACAGGCGGGCGGCAGCGTCATTTTTGATGATGAAGACCTGCTCAGTTTGTCAGAGGGCGATATGCGTAAGATACGCGGTGGCAAGATTGGGATGATCTTCCAGGACCCGATGACCTGCCTGAACCCAACGATGACCGTGGGCAAACAGATCAGCGAGTCCCTGCGCATTCACTTAAAATTATCTCCAGACCAGGCGAAGCGACGCACGCTCGCCTTGCTGGAACAGGTGGGCATTCCCGCTGCATCTGAACGCCTCAATTCGTACCCCCACCAGTTCAGCGGTGGGATGCGCCAGCGTGTGATGATCGCCATTGCTCTGGCCTGCAATCCTAAATTGTTGATCGCGGACGAGCCAACCACTGCCCTGGATGTGACGGTGCAGGCGCAGATCCTCGAATTGATCAATGGTGTGTGTAACGACTTTGGCGCGGCGGTTATTATAATTACTCACGATCTGGGTGTGGTCGCCGGTATGACCGACCGCGTGGTGGTTATGTACGCCGGGAAAGTTGTCGAAACCGCTCCAACTGATGAGATTTTTGCCAACCCACGCCATCCGTATACTCTGGGTTTGCTGGCCTCTATCCCGCGCCTGGACGAGGCTCGCCCGGAGCAGTTAAAGACCATCGAGGGCGCTCCCCCCGACTTGCTCAAGCCGCCTCCTGGCTGTCCCTTTATGCCCCGTTGCGCTTTCGCCCGCTCGATCTGTAAGACGATGCCGCCTCTTGAGTCAACTGCGGGCAATTCGCGACATCTCACGGCCTGCTGGGTCGATGTGACCGACCCTAAAGAACAGGCCTATGCCAATAAACGGCGCCAGGCCCACGCGTCCTCTCAGCAGGAGGCCCTGGCTGTGTTGGCTGAGGCAACCTCGCATATGGCAGAAGTGGAGGAAAAATAGATGGTCGATATCGCACCCGCGGTGGCTAGCAGCACACTGATCGATGTACGCGATCTGAAAATGCATTTCCCCCTGACTCAGGGGATTATTTTCCAGCGCGTCATCGGCCAGGTGCGCGCAGTCGATGGCGTTTCATTCACTATTGAGCGCGGCAAAACGTTGGGTCTGGTGGGCGAAAGCGGCTCTGGTAAGACAACAATTGGCCGCACAATTGTCCGCCTCTATAAACCGACGTCTGGGCAGATACTCTTCGGCGACCAGGATCTGGCGCAGCTCAAAGGCGAGGAAATGCGCCAGTTGCGTCAACGCGTGCAGATGATTTTCCAGGACCCCTTCGCCTCGTTAAATCCACGCTTTACGATTGGCTCACTGATCGCTGAACCGATGCATATCTACCACGTGGCTTCACGCGACGAGATCCGCGAACGCACGATGGAACTGCTTAAGGTGGTCGGTCTGCGCTCGGAATATATCGACCGCTATCCCCACGAGTTTAGCGGCGGCCAGCGTCAACGCATCGCCGTGGCCCGCGCACTCTCGATCAATCCAGAGTTTGTGATCGCCGACGAACCGGTCTCGGCCCTGGATGTCTCGATTCGCGCCCAGGTTTTGAATCTGCTCCAGCGTTTGCAGCGCCAGTTTAATCTGACGTATCTTTTTGTCTCGCACGATCTGAGCGTAGTACGCCACGTGGCTGATCGCATCGCGGTGATGTACCTGGGCAAGATTGTGGAGCTGGCGGACCGCGACGAACTCTACCAATCACCCAAACACCCCTACACCAAAGCGCTGCTCTCGGCCATTCCCATTCCCGATCCCCAGATTGAGAAGCGTCGCCAGCGCATTATCCTCACCGGCGATCTGCCCAGCCCCATCAATATCCCGAAAGGCTGCCGTTTCCACACGCGTTGCCCGATGGCGCAGGAGATCTGCCGCGAGGTAGAGCCAGGCTTTGAGCACAAAGAGGGCCGCGAGCACTTCGCTGCCTGTCACTTCTCTGAACAAGTAGTGCTCCACAACGACGATTAATAAACACATATTCAGAAGCGCACTGCACGCGATCCAACTATCGCGTGCAGTGCGCTTTTTTATACCTCATAATCAGAACAATGGAGAATACGTGTATAGTGAGCCTACAAAAGGCTGCGTTTGACAGCGAGCCAACATGCACAGTATGCTACACTGGCAAAAACACGCGAAAAGAGGTTTTACCTATTCTCATGAGTCTATTTCGTCGTTCTGGCGCGCAGCTGACCCTGCTGGCCCTGGCCGTTCTGGGAATGGCCGATGCGCTTTATCTGACCCTGGCCCACTATGATGAGAGTGTGACTCTGGCCTGCTCGGATAGCGGCTTTGTGAATTGCAGCCGCGTCATCACCAGCCCCTATTCCTATGTGCCGGGAACTTCACTGCCCATCTCGCTGCCTGGCCTGGCCTGGTGCCTGGTCATCGCTCTTCTGGCCCTGCTCGGCGTCTTCCTGGGTGCTGAACGGCGCTGGCTGCGCCTGGCCCAGTTCGCCTGGACGCTGCTAGGGATGCTGACTGTGCTCTACCTGATCTACGTGGAGATTGTGCTGCTCCATAACCTCTGCGCCTGGTGTACGGTCCTGCACGCCCTGATCCTGCTCATGTTCCTGATCGCCGTAGCTCGCCTGCCCGCACGCGTGAGCAAAGAAGAGGGCGAACTATAACGCAACCTGACGTGCGCCAGAGCTTGCCTCTGGTGTACGTCAGGCGTAGCAGGCCAGCTTGCCTGGCCTGTGTGGGGTGGGGGCGTAAGCTCAAAACGCTATTATTCCCATCGAAATGTTTTCACCGCGACGGCCAGGATCAGCACCGCCCAGATCGTCAGGGTCAAGAACGCGCCGCCGGGGAAAGCTCGGCCCGCGATCATGGTGTCTTGTAGCGCCGAGGTCAGCGCGTAGGCCGGGAGCAGTTGGGCTAGCCCAGCCAGGGGACCGGGCAGACGGTCCAGCGGAAAGAAGCCGCCGCCGATAAACACAAAGAGCAGGTAGAGGGTGTTGGTGCCCACCAGCGTTGTTGGTGCCCGTAACGCGCCAGCCATCGCCAGCCCCAGTGCCGCGAAAACAATAGTGCCCAGCGCAGCAGCCAGCAGCGCCAGTGGCAGCGACCCCGCGGGATGCCAGCCGTAAAACAGGACCGCAACGGCGACCAGGATGAGCGTCTGGATTATCTCCAGGGCCAGCACTGAGAAGATTTTGGCGAGGATCAGGGCGCTGTGCGTTAACGGCGAACTGCCCAGACGTTTCAGGACGCCATAGTAGCGCTCGTAGGCTGTGGCGATGCCCAGGCTGACCATGCCGGCTGAGATAATCGCCAGGGCCAGCACGCCCGGCAACAGCACGTCGGTTGCACTCTCATGCGCGGGGACGGGCACGACTCTCAGTGCGTTAAAGCCGATGAGCAGCAGGATCGGGATGATCAGCGCGGCCAGCATACGTTCCCCCTGTCGCAGCGTCATAATCAGTTCCATGCGCGCTTGATGCAGGAGTAGCTTGCCAAAGGACGCGGCGCGTGGCTGCTCGCTCTGTGGTGCAGGGATACTTGCCATTATTCTCTTACCTCCGTCCCCGTCAGGCGCAGGAACAGGTCTTCCAGCGAGCCGTGGCCAACGCGCAGTTCGGTCAGTGTGATCTGCTGGTCGCGCAGCCAGGCGGTCAGTTCCGCCAGCAGCGCGGGGGCTGACTCGGTTTCAAGCAAATAGCTGCCTGGTCGCACCTCCTCGGCCTTATGCGCGGAAGGTAGTTTGGCCAGTTGCGCGCAGTCCAGACCAGCCGGGGCAACAAAGCGCACGACATTAGCATCCTGCACACCGGTCAGCCCGGCGGGCGTGTCCAGTGCGATCAGGCGACCATGATCGATGATGGCCACCCGGTCAGCCAGGCGCTCAGCCTCGTCCATCAGATGCGTGGTCAACAGGATCGTCACTCCCTGGCGTTGCAATTCGCGGATCATCTCCCACGTGGCCAGGCGCGCCTGCGGGTCCATACCGGTCGTTGGCTCGTCCAGAAAGACCAGGCGCGGATTGCCGATCAGCGTCACAGCCAGGGCCAGGCGACGTTTCTGACCGCCTGAGAGACGGCGATAGCGCGTTTTCGCGGCCTCCGCCAGACCAACCCGGTTGAGCAGCTCCTCGGCATCGCGGGGCCGTTCGTAGTAGCCCGCGAAAAGGCGCAGCACCTCGCGCGCGCTCAGGTCGGGGTAGAGACCATCCTGCTGAAGCATTACGCCGATCAGCGGCTTTAGCTCGTGCCCCTGGCGCAGCGGGTCCAGCCCCAGCACACGCACCGTGCCGCTATCAGGTGCGCGGTAGCCCTCAAGCGTCTCAATCGTCGTTGTCTTCCCCGCGCCATTGGGACCAAGTAGCGCGAAAACCTCGCCCCTGCGAACATGAAACGTTAATTCATCCACAACCCGATTTGGGCCGTAGTTTTTACTCAGTGTATCAACGACCAGCGCGGTCTCGCCATCGTCCAGAGACGCGGCGGAAGCAGTGGTCGTTGTCTGCGTATCAGCAGACATAAGCATAAGCTCCTCACGAAAAATAACTATGGCGGTGTTTTTTCCTCTGCATAAGATATAGCGCAGATCGCCAAAGTTGGCAAGTTTGCCAGCCACCAGTCCTTGTTTTTTCTGCCAGTCACCCTCCGCTTGAGCCTGTCATAGCAAACAACCCGCTCTGTCGCATGTCTTCTAAAACTTTTTTTCTGGTTGTTACGTGTAGGTCTTAGAAACAAGATACGCGCCTATTCGCCCTTCCTGCTATTGACCGTTTAGGAGCAATGAAAAGCAGAGCGAGTAGGCAGAGTATTACAGGATAAAGGAGTACAACACCATCATGGGCATTTTAAGCATTATCTGGGCCATCATCGTCATTCTGGTCATCTTGTGGATACTGGGTTTTGCCTTGCATATCGCGGGCGGACTTATCCACATCCTGCTGATCGTAGCCGTGATCCTCATCGTCTACAACCTGATTATGCACACCAGGGCGCGCCGTAGACTTTAAGGCAAAGCCCTCAACAGAAAACGAGCCTGACCACTTAAAAAGGTCAGGCTCGTTTTCTTTGCTTATGAGCATTTTTAGCAAGGCAACATGCCTTACTTCTCGCCCTCATTTGTCGCGGGTGTAGCAGGTGTATCCGTTGAGAGCTTCTCTGTATACGCTTCCAGACGGCTGACGTGGCCTACTTCCACTTCCAATTGTTGCAGCGTGATGCCGCTTTTCTCTATCAAATGCATAAGCATTTTGCTCTGGCGTAGAATTTCATTATCCTGAGCGATAAGATGCTGCATGATTTGCTCAATATCATGATAAGTGCTCATTGTTGTACGATACTGCTCGTCCGCCTGTATCTCGGATTTACGGTTCAGCACGTTCTGCCCGACCATGATAACTGGGAGTAATACCAGTTGGATCAGCGTTTGTGAAGCCCAGGCCACAAGCAATGCTGTCAGGGGACTGAATATTTGGAGGATGGCGAGTAAGCCAATAACCGCGATCACCACAAAAATATATGCCGTCCACATTGAACCGACAGACTTTGTGAGTAAGATAGCAATCCTGGTGTTCAGGCCTTCTTCCGCTCGCTCTTCTTTATGCAACTGGTTGGGATTGCGCGGCTTATGCTGGTGCGGCTCATGATGAAAGAGCGCGCTGCCAAAGCGACGTGGTTGCGCCGGGATTTGTGGAACGCTCTCTGTCTGGGCAACGGTTGCCGAAGTTTGTTCTTGCATGATGAATGTGCCTCCGATTTTCTAAAATGTGCCTGTATCCAATCCAATGCTCTTTCGCGAACGCTTGCTGGTATGAAATCCCCTCTGGCTTGAGCCGTAGAGATCGTTGCTACTATAACACCTTCTTCCTCTTCTGAACAGGCGCCTCTCCATTTCAACGTTTGAGGCAGGCGATTCTCTCGTATGGATACTTTGTGGCTAGTTTGAGGAGGCGCGCAAAGTGCCAGCGCTCAGGCAGGGCAGACAAACATCTGGAGAGGGCTGCAAAGGTTTGACAATCTGCTCTCTAGCTCGTATACTATATCTATTAGAGCTATTCTCAAACTGATTAAGAGCCATAGCGAGTGGAGATTGGACATGTATGAACTGATTATTCTCTCGTTGTTGATGCGCGGGCCTTTTCATGGGTACCTGATCGTGAAGATTGCTAACGATATGTTTGGGCCGTGGGCGAAGATCAGTAGTGGCACACTCTATCCGCTGTTGAGCAAGATGGAGCAGACCAGGCTGATCAGCGCCGCACCGCGCAAGCAGAGCACGTCCGGGGAACGCCAGGCGCGTACTTTTGTGATTACCGACGAGGGGCGCAAACGCTTCCACCGGGCCATGATGGATATGTCTTCTAACCTGGGAGACTACCCGAAATTCTTCCGATACAAAACGGCCTTTATTGACCTGCTGGAGTCGCAAGAGCGTTTATTGCTGTTCAATCACTACATCAACTATTGCCAGACCTATATACTCCATCTGCAAACGGAGCGTGCTAACCTCGCGCACGAGCTTTCTCAGCATCCTGATACCGCCTTTCTAACCAACGTGGTCAGGGCTATGCGGCACGTTGAAGCGCAGATGCAGATGGAGTTGGACTGGGCCAGAGAACTGCGCGCAGAAGAACTGGCCCTCGTGGAAGGTTTGTCCGCCGATGGCGGCCAGAGCAGCAGCGAGAAATAGCCTTGATACGTTACAAGAGAGCGTGTAGAAAGGCGCGGCCAGAGCCTGGAAAACTTGTCCGCTGCCCTCCTACCGTCGCGGAAACCCGCTGGAGTTATCATAGCATACCTGCCAGATGGCGATGTGCGACAACATGAAAGGAACAGAGCATGTCATCAGTTGTTAAAGAGGGACGCCGTCGGCGTATCTCTACCCTCACCCTCGTAACCATCCTCGGTCTGCTCGGCTTCGCGCTGGGCTTTATCGCGTTGATGGTCTTGCCACAACTGCTTATTCTCCCGTTACTAATCCTCACCATTATCACACTGGTGGTTGCCGGGCTGGTGGCAACCGGGGTGCGCTGGATGCCTGCTCTCGGCGCGCTCTACTGCGTTGGCACGATGATCAGCGGCTTTCTGACCAATCCCTATCTGCCCTATCACCTGACACATCCCAGCGAGGGCGGAGCTTTTATTGCGGCCCTTTTCAGCTATGTCTGCGGCCTGATCGTCATCTGCGCGGGCATTGGCGCCACAATGCAGAATTATCGCGGCCCAGAACGGCGCGCACCACGCTGGCTGGCAGCTCCCCTGACGGGCGCGGCGGGCTTTATGCTGGGCGCGTTGCTGGTCTCCCTGCTGGTGGTCGCGACGCCCACACCAACGAGCGGAGCCAGCACAGTTAATGGCATGCCAGCGGTACATATGGGCCTGAGCAGCTTTGTGCAGTCCAGCGTGACCATCCCGAAAGGCTCCAAACTGGTGCTGGTCGATGATGGTCAGTACACACATGTCCTGAGCAATGGTTCATGGGTCAACAATACCCAGCATCCTGGTGCTGAAGCGGGCGCGCCCGCAGTCTCGAACGTCACCGTGAATAGCGGCAACATCGAGGTCGGTCCATTCAACAGTGCAGGCACATTTCACATTTTCTGCACGATTCATCAGGGAATGAATCTCACAGTCATTGTGCAATAATCACCCCTTAAATTTTGATATACAGGTGCTGCGTCTCGTCGTAGCGATAGAGCGGGTTGCCTGGATTATAATGCAGGTGGCCGCTGGCGTCAGCGGAGAGCCAGAGCAGCACCCGTGTGCCTGGTGGGAGATTCAGCCCATACTTCCAGTGGTCCAGCGAGCCAGACCCGGTGACGCCAAACAGCCAGGAGCCGCCATCATCTTTGATTGTGTTTGGGAGAAGCTGGTCGCAGGTCACCCCATTGTTATCGTATGTGTCATTAATCTGCAAATCGCACACGCTCAACGAGGCATTGTTCAGCGAAGCCGTGGGGTCGGCGTAGGGATAGTTCGGAAAACCCGGCACGTTTTTACGTGGCAGCATCGCCTGCGCCCACACCCAGGCTCCCACCGGCACCGGGATGGCCGTCTGCACCGAAAGCTTCACCGTGACCCCCTTAGCCACGCGCACGGTCAGCAAACAACCATTCGCGCAGTCCAGACCCACCTGCTGCTGTCGGTTGACATGGATCAGCGGCGTGGGAATGGGCTGAGCTGGGGAGAGGGCCGCGACCTTGAGGACTGTACCGCCTAACGCGAAGAGGGGATACTGAGGCAGCAGCGTCATCACCTGGCCGGCCTGCAAGTTGGAGCAGTTTTGGCCCAGGGTGCTATTCAGTGACTGCACGGTCGTGGGGTTTGCGTCGCTAAAGATCTCGCCAGCATCGCTTAAACGCATCTGGCGCGCCAGAATCTCGTCACACGAGTCGAAATCTTGCACCGTGTAGAGGATCGAGCCGGCTTGGGGCAGCAGTTTCGCTAACGGCGGCATAGGCGTTGGAACCGCTGTCGCGTCCGAGGACAGGTTATAGAAAAATGTGCTCAAATTTGGCAGCAGGCGATGACCCGCTCCCGTGCCGAGGAAAAACGCTGGTATAGCGAAAACAAGGAGAAATGGGATCAATAAAAACAAACGCCAGGGCACAATATGCCCCAGAAGTCTAAAATTGTCTGCAAGTGTGCTGCGTGGCTGAAACCGGCGGGACATTGATATTTTCCTTCCAATTGGTTGGCGCGAGAAATCCTACTGCTAGTATAACAAAGAAGGTGGTCAGATTACCATCGAAAATGATATATGTATTTACTGGAGCAGTCACGACTTAAACTCAGAGTTTCTCTTCTTTGGACAAGATTTTGATCTCTTGAGTAAGCAGTGCGCGATGCGCATCGCTGAGCCAGAGTAGAGGGAAGAGGTCTGCTTCAAGCGCCGTCAACAGGATGCTGGCCTCGCGCCAGGCGAAATCGTACTCGCTGGGCATCACTGCACCCTGGCGCAACGCTTCATCCAGCTCGTCCACGTCCAGCAGCAGCGCTTCGCCTTCGGGAGAGACAACGATATCGAGGTAGAGATCCTCCCACCAGGGTACGCCGCGCTCATCAAGGCCCATGCGCCCAATGACATCGATGTACCACTGCACCAGCTCCCCATGCTCGTCGAAGGCGCTGAGCAGGGCATAGCGCGCGCCATCGGGAAAATGCTGCACCCAATCATAGCCGCGATCCGCGATGCGCACACGCTGCTGGCCAAAGGTGGCGTACAGCGGCTCGGCCACGTCGTCGATATGCAACAAACTGACATAGCCATGATAGTCCGGGCTGTCGATGCGCTTGACGGCAAAACGTTTGGCGAGGATGCGCTGCCAATCGGCGCGATCAGCGCTTCTGATTTTCATACAGGGGCCTCTCTGCGAAAGATTTCACGCAATATTATACCACAGCAAGTCGCTGAAACATATGCTATAGTGGAGGTCCCACCGGCTATAGCAATTGATATAGACAAGATCCGTGGTCGCGGCTGGGCCGTGATTGAAGCGAATGCGGCCTGGGCTGCTGGTGTCTATGGCTGCGACCCCGGCCAGGTGCTCTTTACCCTAGCGCGCGCCTGTGTTCATCGCACATTTCTCGCGCCAGAGCTGGCTGGCTGGGAGTGCAACCGCAACGCCAGGCGTTTGCGCTGAAAGAGTCGCCTGTTAGCCAGGACCCGGTGTCAGCATGCCAGCCTGTGGGGTGCCGCTGTATACAAACAGACCATCGGCGACCAGGCGCTCTTGCCCGGCGGAGGGGGTGTTGATGACGGAGATACCATTCTGGCCCGGTAGCCGTGCCGCCAGTTCGGAGGAGCCGCCGCTGTCAAAGATCATGGCCTGGTACGCGTCGTGGGCCAGCAGATAGTCGGCCATCTCAGCATAGGTGAAACCCTGGCTGTGATTGGTATCGGCCCTGCGTCCATTGCAGACAACAAACAGGGCGTACCTGCCGTCTTTGCTGATGCCCACAGCTGTCAGAGGATTGGAGACGTCAACTTCCCCAGGCGCTGGTATGTGCCGGTCGTGATAGAGCGCACCATCCTTGAGCACGACAGGACCGCCGCCCACCGCCTGCACAAGGTTGTCATCAGGCGCAATCTGTTCATTGATCTCGATAGATGCCCCTGCTTGCAGGTGCGTGGTCAGCCACGTTTGCGCGTCACCGCGACCCACGAGCGCGATCTGGCCCCGCAGCAGTGGCAAGCCTGTGGCCCGCGTATGGATGGACGCCACGGTAAAGGTTGTGTTGGAACCCGCGACAGGCTGGAGCAGAGCCAGGGCCGCTCCATGCAATGGGAGAGTCGTGCCCAATGTCGGGGTGTAGAGGCGCAGATGGTTGGCTCCTTTGTCGCCGTAGCGATTGACCGAGGACAGGGGATAGCTCTCGCTCCCGGCTGTGACACTGCCTGAGAACGACTCGCGCCCCATTGTGAGCCGCCCGGATGAGGTCACGCCCAGCACCGCATATACGCCTGGACTCTGCCAGATCTGTCCATTGATTTCCAGCATTCCCAGGGGGTCGTTTGCCTGGCGGGCCTCAAAGAAGTCACTATTGATGCCCGCGAGCGCCCCACTGCGCTGCGCCATTGACGAAAGCTTCTCGCCGTGTCCGAACAGTTGGTCGTGCGCCTGCACCACGCCCAGATGCACGTGTGGATTGCTGAGATCGACGCGCAACAGGCTGACCTCCTGCACCCCCGCCAGCGTCAACAGCGTCTCGTTTGTCTCAGTGACTCCACTGCCCAGCGTCACGATCTGCTGCGGCTGACCGGCACGAGACGATGGCCCGTGAGCCAGCGCAACCCGCCGCCAGTTTGCCGCCAACAGCGCCTGCCAGGGTGAGATTGTCAGCGCCAATGCCACGCTTACCAGTTCTATCAGCAAGAGTAGAACCAGCGATACGAGCACGACGCGTTTACGCCTGCCGATTGGCCAGGATCGCTGCCAGGTGGAAGGAGCAGGGGCGTCAGAATGGGAAAAATCACGCGTGCGAGGAACCATGTGCCGTCCTTTCCTGAAAGATACCTCTCCTTTCAGTATCTCAGGGTGGCCAAATCGAAAAGTGCGAGCACACCCTCTACCGTTTTGCGACTGCGGGTATGCTCGCTACTCTCTCCTGCCGACACGCTCAATTATCCCGGCAATTTTACCAGTTCACGCTTGATGTCAGCCACTTTGGTGCAGCCTGACAGTTTCATCGACAATTCCAGCTCGTTGCGCAACAGCTCCAGAACGTGCTGGACTCCCTGCGCGCCGTTGACGGCCAGGCCCCAGAGGACCGGGCGTCCCACAAGCACAGCGCGTGCACCCAGGGCCAGCGCTTTGAGCACATCGGTTCCTCGCCGGATACCACCGTCCATATAGACCTCGCAGCGCCCGGCCACGGCCTCAACAACCTCCGGCAGCGCTTCTATGCCTGTTAAGACGCCGTCCAGTTGCCGGCCGCCATGATTCGAGACGATAATGCCGGAGACGCCGTGCTCAAGGGCCAGCAGCGCGTCTTCGGCGGTCAGGATGCCTTTGAGCAGGACCGGCAACGAGCTGAGTGAGCGCACCCAATCAACGGTCTCCCAGTTCAGGGGCAACCACTGCTGACCCGTTTTTTCCACGCCGACATAATTCGCCTCGAACAGCGGCGGCGGCGGAATGGGCATGTTGTGACGCCGATCTCGTTCACGATTGCCTAGCAGCGGCGTATCCACAGTCAACACAATCGCCTTGTAGCCCGCGGCCTCCGCGCGCTGCACCAGCCACGCCGCCGACTTCAACGTGTCATAGAGATAGAGCTGGAACCAGAGTGGACCACGCGCAGCCTGAGCAATCTCTTCTAGCGGGCGTGTAGAAACGGTGCTGGCAGTCATCAGCGTGCCGACAGCGCCCACACCCTGGACCGTGGCACACTCACCTTCTGGATGTGCCATACAGTGCAGCGCCGTGGGAGCCACCAGAATGGGCATGCTGACCGGCGTCCCCAGCACCGTCGTACTCAGATCGCATTGGCTGACATCGACGAGCATACGCGGACGCAAGCGGATGCGCGCAAAATCGCTCTGATTGGCGCGCACCGTCACCTCATCGTCGCTCCCGCCCTCGTAATACCCCCAGTACACCGGGTCCATACGCTTTTCCGCCAGATCATGATACTCAAAAACGTTAATTGGCTCCATACAAGCCCTCCTTTGTCTGCCTGTTTACATCACCAATCCTTGCAGCACACAACAATCCTGAATTATAAAATGGCCCCCGTCCATAGTAGGGGCGCCCCTGGAGCGCGCCTTTCAGATCAGCTTGGCGATCTTCGCCTGCCTACGCCTGTGCCCGTAGTACCCGCAACACGCGTTCAGGTGTCAGCGGGATCTGGCGCAGACGCACGCCAAGCGCGTCGGCCACAGCGTTGGCCAGTGCCGGGGCCAGCGCATCGACGGCTATCTCGGTGGCGTCTTTGGCACCACACGGGCCGGCGGCATCTTCGGTCTCAACCAGGGCAGTCTCTATGCCCGGCATATCCAGCGCGCTCAGTATCCGATAATCGCTCAGATTGGTCGTGAGTAGGGCGCCGCGCTGATCGTAGACCAACTCCTCGCTGATCCCATAGCCCAGAGCCTGCGCGACCCCGCCCTCAATCTGCCCCTCGGCGAGCAACGGATTGAGCACGCGCCCGGCCTCGATAGCGGAGACAACCTTGATGACGCGCACAACGCCCGTCTCGCTATCGACCTCAACCTCGGCCCCCTGCGCGGCAAAGGCTGGCGAGGCTTGTTGGCTGACCCACGAAGCTGTGGCCACGATCTGACGCTGCTGCTCCACGTAGAGCGCGTGTAGCGCGACCTGTGAGATAGTGATACTCTTCCCGTTTGGCGCGGAAATAGTGCGCTCCCGTAGCATCAACTGAGCGGGATTGATGTTGAATATCTGCCCGCTCACCTCCAGGATCTGCTCGCGTACCAGTTCGGCAGCTTTTCTGGCTGCGCCAACGCTGGCATAGGCACCTGCACCGCCCGCGAAAGAGGCAGCATCGGTGTCCGACGTTTGCACCACGACATCCTCAACCTGCACGCCCAGCATTTCGGCCACGACCTGTGCGGCCAGGGTGCCGATGCCGCTCTCACTCTCCACGGCCCCGATCAGCAGGTGAAATGAGCCATCCTCGTTTAGTTTAAGACTCGCGCTCGCCATCTCCTGACCCAGAGTCGCGGGACTGTGCATAGCCAGGGCCACGCCCACGCCACGTTTGAAACGTCCTGTGCCGCCCTTGCCGCGTTTCTCTTTCCATTGTACCTTCTCCTCGACGATCCGTAAACACTCGCTCAGCCCACAACTTTTGACACTCTGCTCTTTGCTCTCGTTCAGCCTGCTGACCAGGGAGAGCTTGTCGCCGACTTTGAGCCAGTTTTTGCGTCGCAGTTCAAGCGCGTCCATCCCCAATTGACGGGCAATCTCGTCGAGGTGACTTTCCAGCGCGAAGAAGCCCTGGGGCGCGCCGTAGCCCCGGAACGCGCCCGCAGGCGGCTGGTTGGTGTAGACGACTTGAGCCTCAAAACGCATATGTGGGCAGGGATAGAGCGATAAGGTCTGTGCGCCGGTATCACGTGGCGCGGTGAGGGCGTGCGCGCCATACGCGCCGGCGTTGACCAGCACCGTCATCGAATTGGCGACAATGGTGCCATCGCGCTTCACTCCGGTCTTCATGCGAATCACCTGCGCGTGTCGTGTCTGGCTGCTGAACTCTTCGGCCCGCGTGAGTTCAAGCTGCACGGGCCGACCCGTGGCAATGGTCAAGAGCGCGCAGAGATCCTCAATCAGTACGTCCTGCTTGCTGCCAAAGTCGCCGCCAATATGTGGGGCAATTACGCGGATACGACGCGGTGGCAGACCAATCACAGGTGCGATGATCCGGCGCACATGCGCGGGGACCGCGCTATTACTGCGTACGACCAGGCGTTCATCCTCGTCCCAATAGGTGATGGCGCTATGCTTCTCAATGGGCGCGTGCTGCACCGCTGGCACCACGTATTCACCCTCGACGACGAGCTGCGCCTGCCCAAAGCCGCGCTCGACATCGCCAAGCTCAGCACGCACATACGCAGCGACGTTCTGTGCGGCATCGTGAATACGGTATGATTCTGTTTCAGGGTGCAGACAGGGTGCCTGGGGACTTGATGCGAGGCGCGGATCGAGCAGCGTGGGTAGCACCTCGTAATCGACCTTGATCAGCTTTAATGCCTGTTCTGCCAGCTCCGACGTTTCGGCGGCAACTACGGCCACGCGATCTCCTACGAAACGCACGCGGTTATCCAGCGCGTACTGGTCGTGCGGTCCCGGCTCTGGCCACGCCTGTCCCGCGCTGGTATAGGCTACACGCGGCACATCTTTATAGGTCAGCACAGCATGCACGCCTGGCAGCGCGCGCGCCTCAGTAGCGTCGATCTCGCGAATAATGGCGTGAGCATGCGGGCTAGTTAAAATACGCGCATAGAGCATGTCACGCAGTTCGAGGTCAGCGGTGAAGGCGGCCTTGCCGGTGGCCAGTTTGACGGCATCGATCCTGCGTTCAGGCTGGCCCACCACGCTTGTGGGGCGTGCCTCGATCATTGTTGTGGCTGCTCCAGTAGCATGCTGGGTCGTGCTCTTGCCTGACGCAATCTCTTGCTGCGAGCGTCCTGGCTCCCAGGGCTGCACGCTGGCGTTCACGTTGGACCGACTGAGCGGCGCGACCTGCTCGCCACGCATGATAGCGGCGGCGCGCAAGACGGCCTGTACCGGTCTGGCATAGCCTGTGCAGCGACAGAGATTGCCCGCGAGTGCCTCGCGCACCTCTTCCTCGCTGGGGCTGGCGTTGCGTTTGAGGAGCGCGCTGGTGGAAAGCAACATGCCGGGTGTGCAGAAACCGCACTGGATGGCCCCGGTATCGATAAAGGCCTCCTGCAAGGGGTGCAGCTTGTGGGCAGTGCCGAGACCTTCCACTGTGCTCAGGGAACAGCCACCGACCTGCGCGGCCAGGGTTACGCAGCCGGGGCGCGGCAGGCCATCCACCAGGACTGTGCAAGCGCCGCACTCGCCACTTTCGCAACCTTGCTTGACGCTGACGTAGCCCTCGCGGCGCAGCATAGTCAACAGGGATTCGTTGGGGGCGACATCCAGACTTTTGATGACTCCATTGATACTCAACTCAAGTTCCACGGATTGCTCTACTTTCCTTCTGATGAAACCATATTGCGCCAGCGCGAGACGTTGGTGGCCTCTTCCAGCGTCCTGAATGCCAGATTCATGCCCACGACACGCCGATAGCCACTGCTGGCGCGAAAATCGGATGGCGGCGCAAAACTGCCCATGCCCGTCTGCAATATGCTCGCCAGGCGTTGCACATCCAGCGCGTTGCTATCTGCCTGGTTGACCGGCTGCCCTTCCAGTTGGCGCTCAACCGCGCTCAGGCGTACCGGCTCCATATTCGCACCTCCCAGGGCCAGGCGTACCCGTCGATAGGTATCGTCCTTGACCTCCACCAGCGCGGCGGCGTTGAGTAGGGCCGCATCGCTGCTGGTGCGCCCCACCCGTGTAAAGGACGCGCCACAGCCGGGGTCCGGGAGCGGCATCACCACTTCGATGATCAGCTCGTTGGGGTGTCGCTCGCGGCTTAACGTGGTCAGGGAGACGCGCCGTTCCTGTTTGCCTTTGAAGGTCACGCCGGCCAGCGCCAGGCCAGGCCGTTCCAGCGAGCCGCCGGAGAGATCAAACTGCGTCTTCGAGCCGGAGCGCAGCACAACCTCTGCATCGCACACTGCCAGAGCAGTCAATAGGTCCGCCTGCGACGCCGCGCCGCTTGCCAGCGTTCCCCCCAGAGTCGCGCTATTGCGTATGAGCTGGGAAGACGAGGAGACTCTGGCCGCGCGTGCCAGCAGGCCCGTCGCGATTTCACGCAACGGGAGCGAGTCTGCCAGCTCGGTGAGCGTGGTCATCGCACCCAGGCGTAGCACATTGCGGCCCTGCGCATCATGTGCATTTTCATCGATATAGGCCAGTTCGAGATCGCGCAGATCGACCACCGCCTGAATCTCGTCGTCTGCGCGGCCCAATAAATACGTGCCACCGGCCAGAGGGACGGTTTTGATCTCCGCGCGCGCCAGGAGGATCAGGGCTTCATCCAGATCCTCGGCCCAGTGGTATTCTTGTAGATTTCCTAACATACTTTAATCGCCTTCTCCAGGTTGTAATGGTAGCAGCCTGAACGTCTCAACGTCGACCAGGCCTTGATCGGTCAGTTTTAGCGCGGGGATGACTGAGAGTGAGAGAAAACTGAGGGTCATGCAGGGGTGCTCCAGTGTGCAACCCAGTTCGGCGGCGGCAGCATCCAACGCGACCAATTGCGCGACCAGTTCGGCGGCTGGCAGCGGCGAGACCAGCCCACCCAGTGGCAGAGGCACACGTGCGCGCACCTCACCATCCACTACGCAGGCAAAGCCGCCGCCCATTTCCGCGAGCGACTGCGCGGCCAGCAGCATATCCCCGTCGCTGGCTCCGACGATCACCAGGTTGTGCGCGTCGTGCGCTACGCTGGAGGCCAGCGCGCCCTGGCGCAACCCGAAGCCCTTGACCAGACCCAGGCCCACGCGCCCGCTGGCATGATGCCGTTCGAGCACCGCCAGCTTGAGCAGATCACGCGCCGGGTCCGCTACGATCTCACCATCCTGTAAGGGAGCCTCTTCACGCAGGTGTCGCGTGGTAATCTGGCCTGGCTCGATGCAGATGGCCTCGACCAGACCCGCTTCTCCAGGGATACGCAGCTTCTCCACGCCGATCTCGCCCAGATGGACCGTCCCCGTGATGCCGGGAAATTCGGTTTGAGGCGCGTCAACCAGCAATTGCCCGTTGCGCGCGACCAGCATGCCATCCTTGTAGACCGATTCTACCTGGAAGGTGTGCAGATCGTCCAGCACAACCAGATCAGCCACACAGCCGGGCGCGATGGACCCGCGGTCCCTCAGGCGAAAATACTGCGCAGTATTGTATGATGCCAGGCGAATTGCTTCAACTGGTTCCAGGCCAAGCTCGATGGCCCGGCGCACCAGCGAGTCCATATGCCCGCGCGTCGTGAGATCCTGGGGGTCACGGTCATCGGTTACAAAGAAGACACGCGGTGGGTGCAGCTCCTGGACCAGTGGTAGGAGCGCGTCCAGATTGCGCGCCGCCGAGCCTTCGCGGATCATCAGCCACATGCCCAGGCGCAGACGTTGCCGCGCCTCCTCCATGCTGATACATTCGTGATCCGACATCACGCCCGCGCTGGCGTAGGCGTTGATGTCCAATTCTCCCAGGCCAGGGGCGTGTCCATCGACGACCAGACCGTGGGCGCGCGTGGCTATGATCTTTGCCAGCACCTGCTCATCGCCTGCTAACACACCGGGCATATTCATCATCTCCGCCAGCCCCAGTACGCGTTCTTCACTCAGCAGGGGCAACAGATCTTCGGCCAGCAGCACACGCGCGGGACTCTCGAATGATGAGGCTGGCACACACGAGGAGAGCGTCACATAGGCCGAGAGCGGCAATCCCCGGCCAGAGGCGAGCACATAGCGAATCCCCTCGACACCCAGCACATTGGCAAACTCGTGCGGGTCCAGCATCACCGTGGTCGTCCCGCGTGGGACGACCAGGCGCGCAAATTCGGAGAGCACCAGCATCGTGCTCTCGATATGCATATGACCATCCAGCAGCCCCGGCGCGAGCCAGCGGCCAGCCAGGTCGCGCTCCTCGTAGCCGTGATAGCCCGCGTTGGGACTGCTCACGCCCGCGACTAGTCCATCGGCCACAGCCACATCCGCCGGGTAACACTCACCGCTGCCCACGTTGACCAGCCGGGCGTTGTGCAAGACCAGATCGGCTGGCAGCATACCCCGTGCTATCGCAATGCGGCGCTGGAGTTTTTCCATCATCAAATCCTCCTCTCAACTGCAAAATCATCCCTTGCCATCGCGCTTTCTTGTGGAACATCGTACCAGAAAGCGGGCCTCCCGTCGAGAGAAAAGGCCTTTGTTCGCCAGAAGGTGAAAAACTCATAGCTATCACTGTTGACAGCGTAGGTGAAGTCTGTCTATAATCTCCTCACCACCATTCCTGTGGCTCCGACGCAGGCGTGGCAATGAGATATCATTGATCGCGATCTACGTTGTGGAAAATGAGGAAAGGAGCTTCTTCAGCCCTGGTGGGATGTGAGAATCATGGACATCCCGACGTAATATTTTCACTGGAGAGTGTGGTTTGTGATCTACATTCTTCCTGGCCTGTTTCATGACGTTTTTCATACTAAGACGGAGGCTATTGACTCATGAAGAGAAGCTGGTTACGTATCTGCTCGCTTGCAATGGGCATCCCCTTGTTGTTGGCCCTGCTTGCGGCTTGTGGTACAGGCACTACCTCTGGTAGTAGCACTACTACTGTGATTAAAGTAGCGATGGATTTCCCGATCAGCGCCGGCGACATTGACATTGGTACCTCTACCATGAATGGAGGAATCCTGGCTTATGAGCAGGCGAAAGCCAATAAAACGCTGGGTTCCAATGTAGACCTGGAGCTTATCAAAAAGGACGATGTTGGTGTAGGTGGCGTGCATGACCCGAATAAAGGCGCTGAGAATCTTACAGCGTTGGTAGGCGATCCCCAGGTAGCCGGTGTGGTTGGCCCCCTCAATAGTAATGTGGCGAAGACCGAACTGCCGATTGCCAATCGCGGTAGCCTCGCGATGATTAGCCCGGCTAACACTGGCCCCTGCCTTACCAAAGGAACCCCCGATGTCGGATGTAGCTCAACAGATACTCAGACTATGCGGCCTACCGGAGATCTCACCTATTTCCGTCTGGCAGCTACCGACGATCACCAGGGCCCGGCTATGGCCGATTACCTCTTTAAGACCATGCACCTCAAAACAGCGTATGTCATCGATGACACCGAGACTTATGGCGCGGGTCTCGCCAAATTCTTCGTGCAGGAATGGACGAAGCTCGGCGGCACCGTGATTGATGGCCAGAGCCACGGCGTCAAGAGCACCACCGACTATTCCAACCTGCTGACCGCGGCAGCAGCGCAGAAACCCGATGTGCTCTACTTCGGTGGCAACTATTCCACCGGTGGCCAGGTTGTTCAGAAACAGATGCGGACCCTTCCAGGTCTCGCGAACACAATCTACGCTGGTGGCGATGGCATGACCGGTAGCAACGATTTTTATAAACAGATCACCGACAATGGCGGGAAGTTCTTCGTAACTGTCGCGGCTCCCGATCTCTCCAAAGTCTCTGGGTCCCAACAATTCATTTCGGATTACAAAGCTCGCTTCCACGCTGACCTGGGCCCCTACAGCGCCGCGACATATGATGGTATGAACGTTCTGATTCAGGCCATTAAAAAAGCCCTGACCACAACCGCTGCTCCTAAGAACGGCAACGATGTCAGTGGCGGGAAAACGTTCCGCCAGGCTGTGCTCAACGCGTTGAAGCAGACCAATTGGAACGGCGTCACCGGACATACCACCTTCGACCAAAACGGTGATACCACGAACAGAGTGTTCACCATTTATGATGTTGCAACTGTAAGTGGCTCACCTGGCTTGGAGACAAAGGGGACAGTTAACGTTTAGTAAAACGTCATCTTGAGAAGTTTTTTCGACTTTCAGGAGATACTGACCTCAGATTCCTCAGGCGCGGCAGATGTATCTAACCTGGGTTGCCTGCCGCGCCCGGTCTCTTTCCTCCCTTCTTTACGTAGGGCACTCTATATCTGGTTACGAAGGTGAGGTGCTATTCATGGCACTCTTTTTGCAACTTCTGGTAGTCGGGTTAGTAACCGGGGCCATCTACTCCTTGATTTCTCTCGGTTATACGATGGTCTATGGGATCATCGAACTCATTAATTTTGCCCACGGCGATATTTTCATGATTGGAACCATTACTGCTCTCCTCCTCTGGCAGGATGTGTTTCACGTGACGGAAACCTCCCGACTCCCAGCCTTGCTACTTATCGTTATGCTGATCGCAACTTGCCTGATCGTCATGCTTATTTGCGCTGTGTTGGGAGTGGTCATTGAGCGTATAGCTTACCGCCCTTTGCGTAACGCGCCACGCCTGGCCCCGCTTATTTCGGCGATTGGCGTCTCGTTAATTCTGGAAGATATTGGTAAGTTTATCGTCGGTCCCGCCCCTGCCTCAGCCCCCGATGTGCTTTCTAGAATCCATTACTGTGTAGGCCCGTCCGTCAAAAACGCGTGCCAGGGACTCGATATCACCAACATTGATATCCTGGTAATTGTTGTAGCCCTCGTTTTGATGGTTGGTTTACAATGGTTGATAACCAGTACACGTATTGGACGAGCGATGCGCGCAGTAGCACAGGATCGCGAAGCTGCCGCGTTGATGGGTGTAAATGTAGACCGTATCATTGCGATTACCTTTTTCATCGGGGCCGGTCTGGCGGGTGCCGCTGCCTTCATTTTCATGCTCTCTGACCCCGTGACGGTTTTCAATATTGGCTTTGAATTGGGCCTCTTTGCCTTTACCGCCGCTGTGTTGGGAGGAATTGGCAACGTGGTGGGAGCGATGTTAGGAGGAGTAGCTATTGGCTTGATTCGTGCCCTGGTCACATATATTCCCAATAGGGATATTCCCTTTGGCCTGCCACATGGCGGTGTCGCATGGCAAGATGCTGCTGTCTTCGTCGTGCTTATTTTGATCCTGGTCTTCCGGCCTACCGGTCTGCTCGGCCAGAACGTCTCTGACAAAGTTTGAGGTAATGCATCTATGGCTACATTCATGACTCAAACACTGCTGCCATCCACACGCTCTACACGCCTGCTGGTGCTGAAGTGGGTGATTGCTCTGCTCTTCCCACTCCTGGTCTTTACGTTTGCCTGGAGCGGTGAAGCAGCCATCAATCAGATTCTGGTGGGTTTTTTCATTCCCAAGAGTGCACTTGGCCCGACTGATCTTCCGACTCTGCTTGGAGGTAGCATCTTTCTGGTGGTGTTCTATGTAGCGCTGACAACTCTGGTTGGATACGCTGTAGCCGCCGACAGCGGCAAACAGAATCCTTTCATGCTCTGGATCAGTATGCTGGTCTTTGCCGCTGCGCCTGTTTACCTCATCTCCCTGACAAGCGATTTCTTTGTAGGGTTGTCGCTCTCTGTCCTGATCTGGGTGCCCTACTTCGTGATATTTTCGCTCTGGCGCAGGTTCCACCCGGCACAAATCACAGCCGCTCCCGTGCTCCTCACGGCTCTGAGTAGCGAACAGCAGGCAGATCTGGTGAGGCGAGGGACCGCGGGTGGTTTCTGGTTTGGTACCGCCTTTGCGGTAATCTCGCTCATCGTTGATCTGCTCTTTTACTTTACAAATAGCTATGGAACAGTCGGCAGTTTCATCCTGATCTGGATCGCGCTACGCACGATATTGTTGCCCATTGCTGGCTATCTCCTGGGGCGCCTGGGTGGTACAATCGCTTTGAGTTATACGCTGAAGTTCGAGAAGAAGAATGGCAATGGGAAAAATGGCAACAGGCAAACGGGCAAGATCTCAGGCTTCATCGTTGCTGCCCTGGGCAAACGCAAGAGCAATCCCACGCTCATAGCGGACCTTTCCAAAGATCGGGTGCGTGAAGAGGTGCGTGACCTGGTTCCCAACGATGCCCCGCTGCGTAGCCGTGGGGCAACCAAATTTTACCTGCTGATCCTCTTCGTGTTTCTGCTCCTCTATCCCATGATAGATCCTTTATTGCTTGGAAATGGCACACTTGCTCGCCTGGCAAGTTATGGAGATGCCGGGCGCTATGTTATTCTGGCGCTGGGACTCAATATCGTGGTGGGCTTCGCGGGCTTGCTGGACCTGGGCTATGTCGCTTTCTTCGTTTTCGGCGCGTATACCTGGGCGATCATCGGCTCTCCACAGTTGACAGTCCTGACCGGTATCGCACTTAGTCCGGCTGTCTGGCCCTGGCTCTTCTGGCCAACCTTGCTGGTGGCAGCTTTGATCGCGGCCCTCTGGGGGGTACTTCTGGGGGCGCCAACCTTGCGTCTGCGCGGCGATTATCTGGCGATTGTCACGCTCGGTTTTGGCGAGATTATTCCGATTGTCGCGCAAAATATGGATAAGTATACCGGGGGCACCAACGGATTAAGTGGGATCAACTCACCGACTTTCTTTGGGGTGCAAGATTGGACTAGCTCGTCGTCCATGCCCTACTACTACCTGATCCTGTTCCTGATCGCCCTGGTGATCTTCGCCAATGTGCGTCTGCGTGACTCCCGCCTGGGTCGCGCCTGGGTTGCAATCCGCGAGGACGAGATCGCGGCTGCCTCTTCGGGAATCAACCTGGTCAAAACCAAGCTGCTCGCCTTTGGAGCAGGAGCCTTCTTCTCTGGGATCGCAGGAGCCTATTTCTCGGCGAAATTGAGTGTCGTGACTTCTTCAAGCTTTAGCTTTAATGACTCGGTGCTCTTCCTGGCAATGGTGGTGCTGGGTGGATTGGGCAGCATTCCCGGCGTGATTGTGGGTGCGCTCGTTGTGTACGCTATCAATGGGATCGTGCTGACGAAATTGGACAATATTGGTGCTGACCCCAGCAGTTTCTTCCATCCTCTGTATACGCAGATCACGACGCTGCTCCCCAACTTCTCTTTCGGAAATATCCGTAATGTGATCTTTGGCGTCATCTTGATCACAATTATGATCTTCCGACCAGAGGGACTTATCCCCAGCACACGCAGAAAGCGCGAACTGCATGAATCGCGCGATGACGAGGCAGTAATCAGCGATGTACTCGATGTGGTGCCTAATGCCCCTGGCTTTGAAGAGGAGGTGCGCGTTGAGTAGCCGCAAACAGAACCAGATCCTGGTAAGAGGTGTAATGTTATGAGTGTTGAACAGGATATATCCAGGCGTGAGCCGCTCTTAGAGCTGAAACAGGTCACCAAGAAGTTTGGCGGTCTGGCGGCAGTGCAGGACGTGGAGCTGGAGGTCTATCCTCAGGAGATCGTCAGTATTATTGGTCCTAACGGCGCGGGTAAAACGACGGTCTTTAATTTGATTACAGGGATCTATCGCCCCACCTCCGGCGACATCTGTCTCACCGGAGAGTCACTGGTGAAGTTGACCCCTGATCGCGTGCTTACGCGTGGGATCGCGCGCACATTTCAGAACATTCGCCTTTTTAATAATATGACAGTCCTGGAGAATGTGCTGGTAGGACAACATTCACGCCTGAAAACCGGGGTGATGGGGGCGCTCTTCCGTCCGCCCCGTGTCCACCGCGAGGAGAAGCAAGCTCATGCGCGTGCCATTGAACTGCTTAGTTTCTTTGGCCCAGAGATGGTCGCGCGCCAGGAAGAATATGTGATCAATCTCTCCTATGCTGAGAAGCGGCGTGTGGAGATTGCACGCGCGCTGGCTTCAGATCCTAAGTTGCTTCTCCTTGATGAACCCACCGCTGGTATGAACGAGGCAGAAACGCTGGAGGCCGTGCGCTATATCCGGCGTCTACGTGATGAACGGGAACTGACGATTCTACTGATCGAACATAAACTGGCGGTAACGATGGGCCTCTCGGATCGCATTAGTGTCCTGGACTATGGCTGTAAGATTGCTGAAGGTTTACCTGAAGAGATACGCCGCAACCCGCGTGTCATCGAAGCCTATCTGGGCAAATCGGCTGCCTCGGCCGAGGCACTACTCAGCGAGTCTTCAGACAATGACGTACAGGCGGTAACCATCGTCAATCACAACGAACAGAGCGAGTAGAGGTCAAGTATGTCAGAAACACTCTTGCAATTACAGGATGTCGATGCCTATTATGGCCCCAGCCAGGTTCTGCACGCGGTCTCCCTGGAGGTCAATCCCGGTGAGATCGTCTGCTTGCTGGGGGCCAATGCAGCAGGCAAAACAACAACCATGAAGACGATCTTTGGCCTGTTACGCCCGAAAAAAGGCATGATCGTGTTTGATGGGAAGCGCATTGAGCGGAACTTGCCCGGCGATATTGTACGCATGGGCATGGCCCTCGTTCCCGAAGCGCGCCGTATTTTCCCACGTATGACTGTGCTGGAGAACCTGGAGATGGGAGCCTTTACGCGCAGTAATCGCATTGAGATCAAAACGGATATCGAACATGCCTGCACGATTTTCCCACGCCTCGGCGAGCGTTTGAAACAGGCCGCGGGCACGATGTCCGGCGGCGAACAGCAGATGCTTGCGATGGGGCGCGCCTTGATGTCCCGTCCACGCCTGATCTGTATGGACGAACCATCTATGGGTCTATCGCCTCTCCTGGTAGAGACCGTCTTTGAGACTATCAAACGCGTGCGCGACGAGGGCGTGACGGTCTTGCTGGTCGAACAGAACGCTTCAATGGCACTCAGCCTGGCTGACCGCGGCTATGTGCTCCAAACGGGCAGCATTGTACTCAGCGATAGCGCATCCAATCTGCTGACTAACGATCTTGTGCGTCAGGCGTATCTCGGCGGATAGTTTCCTCTTTGCAAGTGCCGAACACGATGGATATAAAACGCTTCCATTCCAGGAGAGAATATGTTTCGCGTTGCCAGGCTGACCCATAATATAGGGGACGGATTGAACGTCTGTCCCCTATGTTATGGGTCAGTGCGAGCCATGTATTGATCCTGAAAGCAGTGCCCATCCATGCTATAATGGAGCCAGTCGAAAAGAGTGTTTTGTAGCATAGGGAGGGAGCAATCTATGGCACTGGAATATAAACGCGGTATGAAAATCAGCGTGCAGGAATTTTTTGAACTGAGAGAGAGTGACCCGGAGACCCGCTACGAGTACGTCGATGGCAGGGTGTATATGATGACGGGCGGAAAACCAAGACACGCGGCAATTGGTGCTAATATCTGTCGGATTCTTGGTAATCTTCTTCATAGTAGACCATGCATGATCTATAATTCGGATGTGTGCGTGCAACTCTCGGAAACACGCTACGTCTGCCCCGATGCAACGGTGAGTTGTGACCCACGAGATAGCGATGCTGGCAGCGATGACGAAGAAGAGGAACGCTTTATCCACTATCCTTGCCTGGTGGTTGAGGTACTCTCGCCTGGCACAAGATCCCATGATCGAGGTGTAAAATCCCAGCTCTATCGAGAATGCCCAACCATTCAGGAGTATCTGTTTATTGATGCCGAGGCGCCCCAGGTACAGCTCTATCGCCGTGAATCAAACGAGCTGTGGACCATTCATGTCCTCAATGTGGATAGTGTTGTCGAGCTAAACAGTAGCGGCGTGAGCTTCCCCATAGCCGAAATTTACGAGAAAACGCGCTTTCATCCACAGAGCAATGCGTAATAAAGCCGACCCTGGATTAGTCCAGGGTCGGGTTATTTTTGCGACCCTCACTCCTGCGGCTCCGCCTCAAACCAGTTTTTCCCGACCTTCATCTCCACCTTAATGGGCACGTCCAGTTCAGCCACGCCCTCCATTAACTGCTTGACATAATATTTGGTCTGCTCCAGTTCTTCGACGGGCACCTCGAAGACGAGCTCGTCGTGGACTTGCAGGATCATGCGCGTCTTCATGTGCTTCTCGGTCAATCTGTGCTGGATACGTAGCATGGCAATCTTAATCAGGTCGGCGTTCCCACCCTGGATGGGCATGTTAATGGCCTCGCGCTCTAATGCTTGCTGCTCGTTGCGCGAGAGCATGCTCATGTCGGGGAAGAAGCGTTTGCGCCCGTAGAGCGTGTTGACATACCCTTGCTGACGCGCCTGACGTAGTGTGCTATCCACATAGCCTTTGATATGCGGGAAGGTCACGTGATAGTTTTTGATAAAATCGGTGGCCTCGCTATTGCTCATGCCAGTGACCTGGGCCAGTCCAAAGGCCGATTGACCGTAGAGTACGGCGAAGACGACGGTCTTGGCCAGACGTCGCTGATCCTTCGTGACCTCGCTGACCGGGACGTTGAAGAGCGAGGCGGCGGTGATGGTGTGGATGTCCTCGTTGTGCGTGAAGGCCTCGACCAGGCGTGGTTCGTGCGTAACGTGCGCCAGGATGCGCAGCTCGAACTGCGAGTAGTCGGCGGTGAGCAACACATAGCTAGGATCGGCGATAAAAGCTCGCCTGATCTGGCGTCCCACCTCGGTGCGTATGGGAATATTTTGCAGGTTGGGATTACTCGATGAGAGACGCCCGCTGGAAGCGATAGTCTGGTTGAACGAGGTGTGAACGCGCGCGGTAACGGGGTTCATCAAGGTGAGCAGCCCGTCCACGTAGGTCGATTTGAGCTTGGCCTGTTGGCGATACTCCAGCAGGTAATCGACCATTGGATGCTTGCCGCGCAGACCTTCCAGCACGTCCGCGCTGACCGAGTAGCCGGTCTTGGTCTTTTTGCCCGCGGGCAGCTTGAGTTCGGTAAAAAGGATCTCCCCCAGTTGTTTGGGCGAATTGACGTTAAACTGGTGTCCCAGCGCGTCGTAGATGTTTTTTTCCAGCACGCCCAGTTGCCCACTCAGCCGCTCACCCAGGTCGCGCAAGAAATCACCATCCAGGGCCACACCGTAGATCTCCATTTGCAGCAGCACCGGCAGCAGGGGCATCTCGATACGCCTGAAGAGGTCGAGCAGGTTGTGTTTGCTCAGCTCTGCTTGCAGAGGCGCGACCAGGCGCAGGGTCATATCCGCGTCGGCCCCGGCGTAGTCTGCCGCCAGGCGCACGGGTACGCGGTCCATTGTGATCGCTTTACTGCCCGTGCCGATCAGTTCGGAGATGGGCGTCATCAGATGGCCCAGGCGCTGGAAAACCTGGTCCTTCAGCCCCAACCCACGCCTGCCTGGATCGGTCAGGTAAGCTGCGATCATAGTGTCGAAGGCCACGCCACGCACATTGACCTTCTGGCGCGCCAGCAGCAGCATATCATACTTGGCATTGTGCAGATATTTGCGCAGGCTGGCATCTTCAAGCACCGGTTTGAGGGCGTCGAGCACCTCTTGCTTCGGCAATTGCGCGCTCGCCTCCTGGTCCTCCAGCGTCGGTGTGTGACCCACGGGGATATAATACGCCTCGCCAGGTGCCATCGCGAAAGAGAGACCAACCAGCTCGGCCTGCCAGGGGTCTTCTGAAGTGGACTCGGTGTCCATCGCGAACGCACCGGCTTTACGCATGCTGCTGACCAGCACGCGCAGCAGATCGGGCGTGTTTACGATCATCGTGCTGGTCTTCTGGGGGTCTTCGCTATCCATAAAGAGCAGCGGCGTCTCCACCATGCCGCTCTGTCCCAGGCTGGGCAGGCGTAATTTACGCACAACCTCGCTCGTCGGTTCAGGCGCTTCGAACAGGCTCAACTGCTGAGGTCCAGTAACTTCGCCCTCCGCGTTGACCTCGCTCTGCATGGCAGCTGCTTGTTGAGCCGTGTGCTTCTCCTGCGCCGCCTGGGTCAGCGGCATCTCGACCTCGTTCATATCTGGTGGCGGCGGCGGCTCCATGATCTGCACCACACCCAGCGGCGGGGCCGTCAGTAACTCCTCGTTCAGTTCTTCGACTGGCGCGGCCTTTGGCGCGCGACTTCCACTTCCCTCGCGGGCCGTGCTCATGCCGGGGATCTTATCGATCAGCGTGCGAAATTCTAGTTCGCGGAACAGTGCCACCGTGCGTTCCTGGTTAATCTGGCCTACACAACAGGCGGCCAGGTCCAGTTGCACTGGTACATCGCACACAATCGTGGCCAGATACCTGCTTTGCCGCGCTGCCTCTTCCTGGCCGCGTAATAAACGCTGCTCTTTGGGGGCCAGCTCATCGATGTGCGCAAAAATAGTCTCGATATCGCCGCCATACTCCGCCAGCAGCTTTTTTGCTGTTTTCTCACCCACGCCCTTCACACCGGGAATGTTATCAGATGTATCGCCTACCAGGGCTTTGTAGTCCGGCACATGCACAGGTGACACGCCAAAGCGCTGTTGCACCTCGTCGATAGAGTACTCGGTGACTTCAGTGATGCCCTTTTTCGCGGCCATGACGCTGACATGCTCATCGACCAGTTGCAGCGTATCCATATCGCCGGTCAGGATAATCGTCTTCACGCCCAGTTGTGTGGCCTGGCGCGCGAGCGTCCCCAATACATCGTCGGCCTCAAAACCGTCCATTTCATAAATGGGAATGCCGAAAGCCTCGACCACCTCGCGGATACGCCCAAATTGTGGGCGCATATTCTCAGGCATAGTAGGCCGGTGCGCTTTGTAGGGCGCGAACTGCTGGTGGCGAAAGGTCGGTGCCTGCCGGTCAAAGGTCACGGCGATATAGTCCGGCTTGATCTCGTTTAGCGCTTTAATCAGCAGCGACGTGAAGCCAAAAGTGGCATTGACCACCTCGCCTTTTTTAGTGGCCAGCGTCTCTGGCACAGCATGATAGGCTCGATGGATCATCGCGTGTCCATCGATAAGAATCAGCCTCTTGCGTTCGGTTGATATGGTGTGTTGTTCTGTCATATGTATCTCATTCTTTCGCTGCCCAATAAATCCGGGTGATGGCTGCCTGCTGAGCTGTGTGTTTTCGCACTTCAAGCCATGCATAGTGCCATGCTGTTTTCTCTTATGGTCTTGCGGGTCTCTGATTGCTCAGGTAATGCTCATCTCGACAAGGTGTACCAGCGGTTTCTTGGACAGCGCACCGGCTTCTCCCTCTACACCTTTTAACGCTGTCCCGCAGTGGTCCAGGCTGATGAAGCACCTGGACGTGCCTATGGACATCGGTCCTGCCGCATTCGCTGGCAACGGAGCCCACTAGGAGAAGCACGCTCCTCCCCTGGCTGAGTCTGCTCAGGTCCGGGCTTGCCTACTGACGTTGTCAGCCTGCACGCCCCGGTTTTGTAAAATCGGGGTACCTGACAGTCGGGTGCTACCTTTCAAGTCTTTTCGGGTGAGACTTCTTGCAGTTCCACTTTATTTTAGGACATTTGTGTCGAACTGTATAGTGTAGTTAACTAGCGAACAGTGTTTCATGCATTGTGCGCCGGGATCTTGCGAAATCGTGTCAGGGAGAGATCGCTCAAATATCTCCCGACCTGAAGTTTTTTCGTCTCAGCAGACTCTTCAAAAGAGTCTCTGGCACTTAAATTGAGAGGAGTAGCTTTGCATGGCTGAAGATCTGGACGAACTGTTAACAGTTCACGAAGTCGCCCTACGTCTCCGCGTGGACGACACCACCGTCCGCCGCTGGATCAAAAGCGGCGCACTTGGCGCAATCACCCTTCCTCACAAGGGACGTCGCAGCGCATATAGAGTAAAACGTTCAACAATGGATAAATTGATGCAAGCTCCATTGCAGAAGAAGTAGAGTAAAGAGCGTATGGTGAAGATCATACGCTCTTTCTTTAGCATAAACGTCAAATTACGAGTGCCTCGCCCTTTTTTCCATACCCAGCGATACGCCTGAGATTTTTCCCATTCGGTAGAATAAAAGCAATGGCAATGCTATTGGACCAGTATTAGAACAACCTGGTGTATTGAGAGGGAAAAGACCTATGAAAATAGCTATGATTGGTGGTGCAGGTTTTGTTGGTTCTCACGTGGCGAGCGCCTATTTGAATGCCGGACATGACGTGTTTGTGGTGGATAGCCTCGCGCATGGCGCGCGCGGCTGCGTGGACCCGCGGGCGCGTTTTTATCATCTGGATATTCGCGACGGCAAGTTGCAGGCGGTGTTGCAGGCGGAACGTCCTGAGATTGTCAGTTACCATGTTGTGCAGCGCGAGCGCACACTGCCCTGCGAGAGTTTGCTGATCGATGCGGATGTGCATATTCGCGGGCTGTTGAATGTGCTGGATAGCTGCGTGCAGGCGCAGGTGACGAAATTGATCTTCGCATCCGGCGGCAATTCGCTTTACAAACGCTGCTCGTTACAGGCGTTAGAAGCGGCTATGCCTATCAGCGAGGAGATCGAGGTTTGCCCGCTACATCCCCAGGATATCAGCAAAATCGCCGGCGAGTGGTATGTGCGCTATTACACGCGCCAATATGGGCTACCGCATCTGATCTTACGGTACGCCGATATTTATGGCGAGATCGATCCCACCCGTGCCTGGCATCCATTGACCGCTTTTCTGGCGCATCTCCTGCAACAGCGGCGCCCAACGATTCGCGGCACCGATAGAGAGGTGCGCGACCATATCTTCATCGACGATGTGGTGCGCGCGAACTTCTCCGCCCTGGAACGTGGACGCAACGAGACGCTACATATCAGCTCCGGCCAGGGCTATACCCTGAAACAATTCTATCACGCCGCCACACGCCTGCTCCAGAGCGAGATTACCCCGGCGTATATTTCCGCTTCGCAGGCCGAACCAGGCGGAATTATCCTGGATAATCGCCGCGCGCAACAGGCCTTGAACTGGCGCCCAGAGATCGACTTTCTCAAAGGCGTGAGCATGGCTGTGGAACGTCTCGGCGGCCAGCGTGCAGAGGTTCATACCGAGCCGCTCGCGGTAGAGCAGGTGGCTAACGAGCCGCTTGCCAGCGCCTCTAATCGCGCTGCTGTGCTCGTATGATTGCTTCAAGCGACAAAAGAGCCTCAAAACGAATTTTCGTTTTGAGGCTCTTTTGTCGCTTGAGAATACTTACTGCTGCAATCCGCTCACCACACGCGCATATTTCTCGGCCAGTGCCTGAGCCTGTTCGGTTGAAACCGATTCGGCGATGACGTGGAAAAGCGGGCGGTCGGCGTCGGGCAGGACCAGCACCCATTCTTTGCCCAGGTCGATTTTGATGCCATCGATAGGCTTGGCCCGGCGTTCGCGGTACTGCTCGTTCAGGATGCGCATGACCTTGCCCTTGTGTTCCCAGGGACAATTGACCGTGGTGCGGCTCATATAGTACGTTGGCAGGTCGTCAACGACTTCGGAGAGGTGCATCTGGAAGGTGGCCAGCAACTCCAGCAGTTTGACCGTCGCCAGCATTCCATCAAAGGCAGGTTGCATTTCCGGGAAGACGAAGCTGCCCGTGCCGTCACCGACCAGCACCACCTCTTCGCGTCCCGCCGCCGCCGTCATCGCCTGGGCCAGTACTTTGGTGTGCAGCACCTGGCCGTCGTAGTGTTTCGCGATATGTTGCAGCGCGCTGGGAGCAGTGACAGGCGCCGCGATAATCCCATTGCGATGTTTGCGCAGCATCAGACTGCTCATCGTTGCCAGCATCTTCATCCCATCCAGCACACGTCCCTGGTCATCCACCACCCAGATGCGTTCGCCGCCTGGATCGATGCGTATGCCCAGATCATTGTTGAGCGTCGAGGTCACGGTGGCCAGGCGCTGCAAATCCTTGTCGATCTCCTCCAGCGTGCGTGAAACCTGTTCGGTATCGGGGTTGCCATTCAGCACAATACATTCGCAACCCAGCTGATTAAGAAGATTTTGCAGGATATGCGTGGTGCTGCCATTGGCATAATCGATGACCAGCTTGTATTTGCGCTGCTTGATTAAGGGCGCATCCACCACCCTCATCACATCGGTGATATAGGGCGTGACCACATCCTTGTTCTCCAGCACCTCGATGGAACCGAGGTCATCCAGGTAAACCCGGCGGAAATCCTCGCGGAAGTAGAGGTTCTCGATTTTGCGCTCGGTCGTTTTGTTGATATCCATGCCCTGCTGGTCAAAAAACTTGATATCCACCACGCGTTGATCGTGGGGAGAGAGCCGCACGTGTACGCCGCCGACTGCATCGGTCTTGCGTACATAATAGCGAGCCACTGGGATCGGCACCTGATTGATATCATCGACATTGATGCCCGCCGAGGGTAGTCCCGCCACCACCGCGCGTTTAATCATACGCGAAGTGCGGTGCGAAGAGTCCCGGTTGAGGCAGACGACCGCGCCTTTGGGCAGGATCGCGCCATAGGCTGCGCCCAGTTTGGCCGCGAAATCGGGCGTCAGGTCCACATTGACCAGACCGCTGACCCCGAAACGGCTGAAGAGGCCGCGCCGACCCTGCGAACCCCAGATGATGCTGGTATTGATCACCGCGCCGGCCTCGATCTCTTTATCTGGCCAGATCTTCACATTGGGCTGCACAATCGCGCCCTCCTGGACAATCGAGTTATCGCCGATCACCGAGCCTTCAAACATCACCGCCTTGCTCTTAATGCTCGTGGCCGAGCCGACCAGCGCCCCACGCAGTTCGGCGCGTTCTCCGACGTACGAGTTGTTCCAGGTGATACTGCGATCTACCTGCGCGCGTTCATCAACGATAGTATAATGCCCGATCACACTTGGTCCGTGGATAATCGCTCCATCCTTCACTTTACAATCGTGTGCCAGGTAGATCGGCCCGTAGAGCTGCGCATTTTCGTCGATCTCCACACCCTCTTCGCACCAGATGTTGCCGCCCATATTTTGCGCGGGAATATCCACATTGGCCCGCCCCTGCAAGACATCCGCGTTGGCGCGCATATACTCGCTTAGATTGCCCACGTCGCACCAGTAGCCATCGGCGACATATCCATAGATCGGGTCGCCCTTCTTGAGCATGTAGGGAAAGAGTTCCTGGCTAAAATCGAAGGGCTTATCCTTCTCAAAATAGCTAAAGATCTGGGGGTCTAGCATGTAAATACCCGTGTTAATCGTATCGCTGAAAACCTCGCCCCAACTTGGTTTTTCAAGGAACTGCGTGATATGTCCATCTTCATTGGTGATAATCACACCGTATTCCAGGGGATTGTGCACATGTGCGAGCGTGAGCGTGGCCAGTGCCTGCTTACGGGTATGATAATCGATGATTGCGCTCAGATTGTAATCGGTTAACGCATCGCCGCTGATCACCAGAAAGGGTTCGGTTAGGTGCTCTTCCGCGTTTTTGACGCTGCCTGCTGTACCCAGGGGGACATCTTCGCGCGAGTAGGTAATGCGCATCCCCAGTTGTGAGCCGTTGCCAAAATAGTCCTCAATGTTACTGGCTAAATATTGTACGGTGACAACAACTTCGGTGATACCGTGGCGCTTGAGCAAATTTAGAATATGTTCCATGACTGGTTTCCCAACAATGGGAACCATCGGTTTGGGACGCCTGATCGTGAGGGGCCGTAACCTTGATCCCTCCCCGCCGGCCATGACAACCGCTTTCATAACAAGGGCCTCCTCGGGTCCAGAAAAATGCATATTAAAGAAACGAGAGGCGGGGGGGGGGGGGGGGGCGGCGCGGGGGGGGGGGGGGGGGATAGCGCCACACACGCACCCCGGCGTGGCAGTCGCCACGCCGCCTGAATTGTACTACACTGACGACCATCCTCGCAAGCTGATGCATCGCTTCCGAGTCCATTGTTCATGCTTCCAGAAGCGTGCCGTGCCTGACCAAAGACCTGGCTGTCTGGTGTGGAGTCACTCCCAGTCGCTCATCCTGCCGTGCTCTACCAGCCAGCGGATAAAACGATGATAGTTGGTAATCTCCGAGGCCTGTCGCTCTTCGTACTTTTCGCGCAGTGCGATTAACGTGCTGGCCTCTTTCACTGTGAAACCCTCATCCAGGAGGGCGTCAATCAGCAGATCCACATATTGCTGCTGCATGTGCATAGTGTCCTCCTCTGTTTTTTTCAGTCAGGTGAACCTCTACTACACTGTATGAAGAGAATGTCTCGTTGAATGAATCCGCCCTATCCTCGGCGTTGAGATGTAAGACGTGATGAATACGTTGGCCACACCTACGGAGCTGGCAAATAACCGCACACTCTTCCACCTGACACTCTGTCTGTTGCTACTTGCTATACATAGTATAGCGTGTACCTGCAAAAATGTATAGAGTTGGCAGGCCACGAGGCCACGCGTTGCGAATGCGTCGGCTACTAACGAAACAAAAAATTGCACAAAAGTGTGAGATGCTCATCCACACTTTTGTGCAATATCGCTGGTACTTCTATTTATCGTCCCAGGACTCGTGATGAATAGAATATTCTATTTCATCTTCATGAGCATAATAATAGCTCAGCGCGTCATACACCTGAGCGAGGGAGAGTCGATGAATGCTGGCAATCTCTTCGGGGTCGCGACCCGCCTGAAATTGTAAAATAATATGGCGCACGCCGGTGCGTGTGCCTTCAACGATGGGTTCGCCCCCATAAATTGTCGCGTCTCGTACAATATACGGGTGCGCGGTACGCTCTAGAGACATAGCTACAATTGCCTTTCCCACACACTCCAAAAGTGTGACCTCTGGCTTCTTGCCTTTTCTATCACGCTTCAAGAGCGTGACCTCTGGCTTCGCTGTCCTGACGATGCATATTTTACCATAGGCGTTGAATTTCTTCCAACACATGCGTGTTTTGGACCAGCAAATCTTGCTTGTTTTGTGGACCCTATTCCTACGCTTCTATCATTGTTCTGTTTTGTGGGGCCCGTATGCTCTCTATGGGGAGTAGCTTTTGACCTCTGCCTTTTTCGTTTTGGGGAGCGCAGACGCCTTTTGCACACTCTCTCAAAGGATCAGCTTTTTCACGCAATTTTCACATTCAAAAAACGCGATAAATCGTCTTACCAGGCTATCTCAGGCTATAATCTGGCTTGTTTGCTGTCAGTGAATTTTCAGAAAAGGCTTGACATCGTTTGTGTTGTCAAGGTACAATATGCGCAATGAAAGGAGGTGGTGTGTAAATGGACCAACAACGACGCTGCATAGGTAGCGAAGAGAATACCCACACCTTCCAGTTGAGAGGTGTCCGGCACTAGCCGGGACAGGCTCGCTGGTAGGGGGAAAGTATTCTCCTACCTGTGCGGCATCCCCAGAGTAGCGGCAGACAGTTGTTACTCTGGGGATTTTATCCACCTTGATGGGCGTCCTGACTTCCGATGAGTAGGCGCCGCATTTTTCACCATCTACGTGCGTGGTACGCACATCTGGCTTCTCTTTAGACCTGGTGGGATTGGCTGACCGAGTGTTCTGGGTTTTGGAGGTCTCTTCGTTTGGAACCTGAATCCGTAATTGGACGAGTTGGATAGACATATGCAGGGCACAGTGTATCTAGATATAGATGCTCTACGTGGAGTGTTACACACACAAATGGTAGGGCGGGGTGAACGGTTATGTTACTGGCCGGAGGTGGTGTCTACAAACACTCTGGCTATGCGCCTGGCCCATGAGCGGCCAGAAGAAGGGTTGGTGGTGCTGACCGATAGTCAGACTGCTGGAAAAGGCAGACAGGGCCGTCGCTGGGTTGATACGCCAGGATGCAATGTCCTCTCCTCAATACTCCTGCGACCACTCTTTCCTCCACATTTGCTGGTGATGGTCGCCTCCCTGGCAGTGGTGGAGGCTATTCAGCAGAGTTGTGGAGTGCAGGCGACCATTAAGTGGCCAAATGATGTGTTGATTGAGGAGCGCAAGGTATGCGGAATTTTGATCGAGACCAGCCATGATACGCAGGGACGTCTTATTGCAGTGCTGGGGATTGGGGTGAATACCAATGGACACCTGCGAGGCCGCGTTGAACAGAAAGGCGTTGAGGTGGATCTGGCAACAATTGCCACCACCCTGCAAGACGCCTGCGGGCACGCAGTTAAGCGGGAAACGCTTATTGCGCAGGTGCTTTTAGCGGTAGAGCACGATTATTTGGCGTTACAACAGGAGGCTATGCAACCTCCAGTGCCAACATCCTTCGAGGAACCTGTCGCTCGCTTGATTCGCGAACGCTGGCACAATCATTTGTCCACGTTAGGACGCACGATTACGGTGCATCAAGGGGACAGACTCGTCGAAGGCGTTGCAGAGGCCGTGGACGACCAGGGAGAATTGTTGCTCCGGCGTCCTACGGGTGAACTGGTATGTATCACCTGGGGAGTTGTAGATCACTTGCCAGGTTAGCCACCTATCCCTACAGAGAGGTATAGGGTTGTTTTAGGATCTGAGATCCGCAAAATATGCAAGAAGGGACCACTACAATGGAGACACAGGATGTTTTCCTTACTGAGGACGGACGACAACGGGCATTGGCTGATTTAAACTATATGCGCACTGTCAAACGGGCCGAGGTCGCACAATACCTTCACGATGCCAAAGAATCAGGGGATGTGATCGATAATGCTGCCTACGAAGATGCTAAAGAGAAACAGGCGCGCCTGGAAGGCCGCATTTGGGAGTTAGAGCAGATGCTGTCACTGGCGAAACCGATCAGCAAAGTCTCCACCCACGAGATCTCTCTTGGCTCTATTGTGCAGTTGCAAACCGCTGATAACCGTGAATACTGCTATACGTTGGTGGGGGCATACGAGGCAAAACCGAGCGCGGGCCTTATTTCCAACGAATCACCTGTGGGTAAAGCGCTGCTGGGCCACAAGGTTGGTGAATTGGTGATGGTGTCGACGCCCGGCGGCGTAAAAGAATATACCATTTTGAGCATCGAATAGGCTCTGGCATAGTAAAAGAAACGTGGGGCGGGGGGGCCCGGCCGCGGCCACCGGGGGTGGTTGTTTTTTTTGGGGGGGGGGGTTTATTATAAA
>CAXUEY010000054.1:0-36204 GCA_964250225.1 uncultured Ktedonobacteraceae bacterium
CGAGTAATACCGCTCACTTGTTGATAGAACGTGTATACTAGGATATAGAGATACAAAACCAGAAATGCATGCGGATGGATGAGGATGTCTGGAAGGCAGTCGGTGGTGGTGCGGGAGACCAGGCCGCATTGAAGCTGGAAGGGGCCTATGCTCCACTAAAACCAGAGCGAAAGGATGTCGAGAGAAGATGTGGTAATATCAAACTCAGCAAAGTATATGTGCAGACCGGTTCCTTGCAGTGCCAAGGAGTCGGTCTGCACATGTGTACAAATGCAATACAGCGCGAGCGTTGTAAGAAACGCCCTATCGGGCGGGCGATAACACTGCGGTAAAGTCCTGGAGCGCCTGGGCGATGTCGGCTTCGGCACGCGCTTTGCCCATCCCTAGAAAACCATTGGAGTGCGCTTTGTGCATCACCTCGCCGGCGATTTGCAGGAGCCAGCTTTTGTACGCCTCCACTTCCTGCAGCTGACATTTCTCGTTCAGGATGCCGATGGCCTGCTCGCACATCTGGTTTCTCACCGCGATGGCAGCCTCTTTGTTGTTGCCCGCGTGCTTTTCGATCAGTTCATTGTGCCCTGATTGATGCTCTTCTTTGTGGGCAAAAATAGTCTGGATAAGTTCGCTCTCAGGGAATTGGTTGCTGGTATCGCGCACAATCAGGTAGAGCGAGAGCGCTGTTTTCACCACTTTGAGCGCGCTCACCTGGATGACGGCCAGGGAGGTTCCCGCGACGACAAAAGGCACGGACAACAGCAGATCGCCCTCGTCCTGCGTGAAATCGGTTACTCTGGTCATATGATTACACCTCTGCAAGAAATACGGATCAGGCTTACAGCATACATGATCACCGATAAAAAGACAACCGTGACAATGCCGCTCCGAGAAAAAGGCACGCTGCCAGCGCGGTTCACAGCGCGCATTGCCTCGCTATCGGCAGTGGAGAGCAAGAGACAAGCTCTGCAAAACCAGCAGAACTGGTTGACACCATCGATGGAGACCGGTAATATAGAGGTACGCCGGAGAGAGAGAAGGTTGCGCAGGGTTGAACCCCAGAACGCTCGGCGCGAGAAAGAGCGAAACAGATGATCACCTTTGAAGATATTACCGGGTACTTTCTGCGAGCAGCGGCTCCCCTGGGACTGACCACCCATCCCGAATACTGGTTGAACTCGCGCACGATGGAGCGTGAGTTTGCCTGTGTCTGTCATATGCACAGTTGCGAGGATACAGATGGTGGCAGCGCCTGCACGCTCTCCTTCTCGTGGAGTACGCTGGATACCGCTCTTTCGCTGGAAGGGCCGGTGGGCGTGTGCGATTTTTACCACGAGCCGGACGAGCACTGTCCACATCTGCATACCAACGAGATCCCGCCGCTGGTGCTGGACCTCTCGTACAACCTGCCCTTTAAAGGGGTCCGGCCCGATCTCAACGATCCGAACCTGCTTGTGCTGATCCAGGTGCTCAGGTTGCGCGCCAGCGAGCACAGCAGCCGCGCTAGCGAGACACGTCCGGGCTTCGCGCTGACCCTGCAAGAGAACCGCTTGCAGGCCGAGGCGCTGACCTTGCAGCAGCATGTCGAGCTACCCATCTGGCACCCCGACGGTATGCGCAGCCTGCACGACTCGCCCCAGCCTCGCACAACGCACCCCATCCAGCGCCACCGCCACGCCAACGACGAAGACGATGCCGACGAGCGTGCCGAGGTTGAGGCCGCCGCCGACCATCCCCACCCGGAAGAGTGGCTCCCCCAGATCATGGAGGAGATCGCCCAGGATATTCTCCATGTCCTGGAGGCGATGGAGAACGCGTATCCCGCGTATGGGGAAGTATAAGAATATCTCAATATGACCATCTAGCTCACCCCAGCATTCTATGCTACAATATCTCTATCAAAAAAGATGGATGGTTTGACGATGTTCAAGCGCAATTGGACGCGGCGCAGGGCGCTGGCTGCGGGCGGGCTGGCTCTGCTCGGCCTGGCGGGTTGCGGACCACAACATACAGCACAGGTGCCTGGCAGCACGACCAGCGGCACGGCGGTTCCCCACAGCGATCTGAAACCGACGCTCGCGACGGAGCTGACGACGCCGATTACGGTGGGCTTCACAGGCGATGTGATGTTTGGGCGCACGGTAAATGACCATATGCTGGCTACCACATCGAATGATCCCTATCCGTTTACGCATACCGCCGAGCTGTTGCGCGGCTTCGATCTCACTGTCGGCAATCTAGAGTGCGTGATCTCTCAGTTGGGTGCGCCGGTTCCCAAGTCGTATAACTTTCGCGGCGATGCCCGTGCCTATGACCGGCTGCTCAACGCTGGCTTCGATGTGGTCTCCGTCGCCAATAACCACAGCGGCGATTATGGGAAAGACGCCTTCCTCGATGAATTCCTCACCCTGCCCAAACGCGGGATTATCCCCGTGGGGGGCGGACAGAACAAGCAGCAGGCTCATACGCCGATTTTCAAGCGGGTGCATAACACGACGCTTGGCGTGCTGGCCTATGAGGAGATTGACCCGTTCTCTTTTGCCGCTACCGCTACGGCTCCCGGCAACGCCTGGCTCACCGCACCCGATCTCCAGGCGGATATTGCTGCAGCCCGTCCATCCTGTGATTTTCTGATCGCGTTTGTGCATTGGGGAATCGAGTATGTGACCACCGAGAACTCCCAACAACGCTCGCTCGCACAGGTCGCGATTGACGCGGGCGCCGACCTGGTTGTGGGCGCGCACCCCCATGTGATTCAGCCCTATGAGTTCTACAAGAATAAGCTGATCATCTATAGCCTGGGGAATTTTGTCTTTGACGGTATGTATGATGAGGTGAGGCGGCTCGGCAATATTCTCAGCCTGACCATTCAGAAAAATCAGTTGCTCTCCTGGAAGCTGGTGCCCACGCGCATTGGGGATTGGGGCGAACCCAACCTCCTTTAATTAATACATTCTCCTCGGTTTGCGTTTCCACGTATTGGGTAGCAGCACGTCCAGCGCGTCATCGACGGTGACGATGCCTTCGAGGATGCCTGCTTCGTTAATGACGGGGACGGCGAGCAAATTGTACTTGGCCATAACTTCGGCGACAGTCCGTGGCTCGGTGTCGGTGCGCACTGCCACGATGTCGGTCTCCATCAGCTCTTGCAGTTGTTGGGTGGAGGACGCGATCAGCAGATCCCAGAGCGAGACGACACCCAGCAGGGGGTTCTCATCCTGCACCTCGTCAGGAACGCAGTAGACGTAGGCGACGCGGATATCGTCCTGGATGTTGGCGCGCACGGCCTCCAGAGCTTCGGCAACGGTGCGCGAGGCATTGAGGGCGATATAATCGGTAGTCATGAGGCCACCGGCGGTATCTTCTTCGTACTCCAGTAGCTCCTGCACATCCTCGGATTCTTCAGGGTTCATCAGGCGCAGGAGTTGTTGGGCGCGCTCTTCGGAGAGGCGGGCCAGCAGGTCGGCGGCCTCGTCAGGTCCCATCGCCTCCAGCAGGTCGGCGGCGCGCTCGTTATTGAGCTTTTCCAGGATCTGTACCTGACGATTAGTATCGACCTCCTCGAAAGCGTCGGCGGCAATCTCGTTCTCCAGCCCCTCGATCAGGCGCGCGCCCTGGGCCGGGGTGAGCTGATGCACGATGTCGGCGATATCGGCGGGATGCAGCTCCGCCAGTGGGCCGCTGGTGGCATGTTCCGTTTCGGGGAGAGGGGTAGCTGTGCTCGCGGATACAGCGGCTGCTTGATCCGGCTCATCATCCTGAGTGGGGCCGAGCAGTTCAATGCGCTCCCAGGGGATAAAACTGGTCGGGGGATATTTGCTGCGCACACCCAGCAGCCAGGGTGGTGCGAGACGGCGTATCAGGCCCAGGGGACTGTTATCCACGCCCACGACCTGCCAGCGCTCACTCAAACAGACATCGTTCACACGCACTGGTTTCTTGCGCGCGAGATCGATGACCTGTTTATCGAGCACATCAGCGACGAGGGCCACGCGACGCGGGACGAGCGCGTGTGTAGCTGGTTGCAGACTGGAAGCTGCGAAAGGCAGGTGCAGGGTATGGTCGCGCCAGCTAGCGCCTTCAGCAGGGGCATACCAGGACGTATCCTCCTGCCCTTCGATCAGGAAGACACACCCCTGTGAAGGATCATCGCGCAAAGCCAGCAGATCGCTGATTTTGCCGAGGCGCGTCCCGTGGAGATCTTCCACGGGCGCCCCCTGCAACTGACTCAAGTACAGCATCGTTACATCTCAACGCGGGCATCGGATGGCGCGCCGCGTAACGCCTCTTCAATCGTCTGATATGCCTGCGACCTGCCCTCGCGGGCCTGTTGCAAGCACGCGCCTACAAAATCACGGAACAACGGATGGGGCCGAGTGGGACGGCTCTTGAATTCGGGATGGAACTGAGAGGCGACAAACCAGGGATGGTCGGCTAGCTCGATGACCTCGATCAGGCTGTTGTCAGCCGAACGCCCGCTCAGCACCATGCCGTGGTTTTCCATACGTTTGCGGTACTCGTTGTTGAACTCGTAGCGATGACGGTGACGCTCAAAGACGATAGCCTCGCCATACGCCTGGTACGCCTTTGTGCCGGGGGTCAGGCAGCAGACCCAGTTGCCCAGGCGCATCGTCCCACCCTTATCGGCGATATGACGCTGGGTCAGCATCAGGTCGATCACAGGCTCGGTGGTCGTGGGATCGAACTCGCTGCTATTGGCCCCCGCCAGGCCCAGCACGTTGCGTGCGAACTCGATCACCGCCACCTGCAAGCCCAGACAGAGGCCCAGGTAGGGCTTGTGCATCGTGCGCGCAAAGTTCGCAGCCTTGATCTTGCCCTCGGTGCCTCGATGCCCGAAGCCGCCTGGTATGACGATTCCGGCCACATCTTCGAGCAGTTCGGCGTATTTATCGCCCATACTGTCCAGCGCCTCAGAATTGATCCATTTAATCTGCACATCGACATCGTGGAACCAACCAGCGTGGCGCAGGGACTCGGCCACCGACATATACGCGTCGTGCAGCTCAACATATTTGCCGACCAGCCCGATCACCAGTTCCGGGCGCGGACGTTTGATCTTCTCCACCAGGTTGCGCCACTCCTGCATCTGCGGCTCGTGGTCCGCCAGCCCAAGCTCGTCCACCAGGAACTTGCCCAGACCGGCTTCTTCCAGGATCAGCGGCACTTCGTAGATCGTATCGGCTGTGGGCAGGGCCACCACCGCGCGCTTCTCCACATTGCAGAACAGGGCGATCTTCTCGCGCAGTTCACCGGGAATAGGCAGGTCAGAGCGGCAAAGAATCACATCTGGCTGAATGCCGACGCGCAGCAGCTCTTTGACGCTATGCTGCGTGGGCTTGGTCTTGAGTTCTTTGCTGGCCGCCAGATAGGGAAGCAGGGTCACATGTAAATAGAGCACATCGCGACGCCCCACATCGTGGCGCATCTGGCGAATCGCTTCCAGATAGGGTTCGCCCTCGATATCGCCAACGGTCCCGCCAACCTCAACGATCACCACATCTGCTTCCGAATGGCGCGCCACATTATGCATACGCTCTTTAATCTCATTGGTGATATGGGGAATCACCTGGATTGTGCCGCCCAGATACTCGCCGCGCCGCTCTTTACCAATCACCGAGGCATAGACCTGGCCGGTGGTGACGTTATTGGCCTGCGCCGATGGCTCGTCGGTGAAACGCTCGTAGTGGCCGAGATCGAGGTCGGTCTCAGCGCCATCGTCCGTCACAAAGACCTCGCCGTGCTGATAGGGCGACATCGTGCCCGGATCGACGTTGATATAGGGGTCCAGCTTCATCAGCGAGACCGAGACGCCGCGATTTTTCAGCAAACGCCCCAGGGAAGCGACGCTGATCCCTTTCCCCACAGAAGAGGCCACACCGCCCGTTACAAAAATGAATTTAGACATCGAATCCTCCTGCCCGGAGCCTGGACACACGGGGGTACGGTCGTGTTTGTAGGGCGCTCCTCCCCCTGTGGGCGACGGCCACGTCCTCCGTATCCCCGCGTTGAGACGCCCCATATGGGGGAGCGTCCGCTCTCAGAGATCTGGCACCCACCAGGGGTACCCTACATAAGACATACTGTTACTTTTGACGTATTTCTAATAGAACTACCTGCATTTCGGCAGGTAGTGTAGTACGCGCAATGGTCAATTTTGGCTGGCCTTGCGTCCTCTCAATGCCCATCTCGCGGCAGAACTTGTCGAGGGGATTGGGAGCCTCTGCCTCGGCGGGCTGATAGTGCATCGGAATCACAATGCGCGGCTCAATCTGGCTAATCACCTCAGCCGCTTGAGCCGCGTTAATCGTATGCTGGCCGCTGACGGGGATGAAGAGCACATCGGCATCGGCGACCTCTTCCAGTTGTTCTGCTTGCAAAATATGGCCCAGGTCGCCCAGGTGGCAGATCACCAGATCGTCCATATGGATGACATACATAGTATTGCGGCCAAGCTGCTTACCGCGCTCATTATCGTGATACGAGGCAATCCCGCTAATCAACACGTCGCTGATCTCATATTCTCCCGGTCCCCGCACCACACGCGGATTGCCGCCCACGCCCGACGCATAGTTATGGCCGGGATGATCGTGGCTGATGGTCACAATAGAGGCGGAGAACTTACCCACTCCAGATGTCTCTCCGCCTGGAGAGCCGGCCTGGGGAGAAAATGGATCGGTAATCAGGGTTACGTTCTTGCCGCGCAGTTGAAAGCAAGAATGGCCAAGCCAGGATATTTCCATCTTCCAAAAATCGCTTTTCTCAAAAAGTACAGGCGGGGACTCATGTTGTCCTCGCCCGAAGATAATTGTACCACAGGGCCGATTCTTCTACAAGGGCATGCCCCTTTTGCCGATGCGGGCACCACGCCAGCGCTGACACACTGTTTCTAGCCCATGACGCGCCTGGCTGCACTCATCAGCAGAGGGCGGTAGACGTCTTCGTAGGTGCCGAGGAAGCGCACCACGCGCCCACCCCAGCCACTTTTAAAGCGATAGACCCCGGCCATCGCCTCCTCAGCCTCATCGGTGGCCGGGATGCCCCAGAAATCGTAGCTGCACGCGCCATTCTGCTTCGCCCAGCGCATGGCCTCCCATTGCAGCAAATAGTTGGGCATGAGGTTGCGCCGGGCATTGCTGGAAGCGCCATAGAGATAGATCGCTTCTCTGGCCATCAGGCTGACAAAAATGCCCGCCAGCAGCTCGCCCTCGGCATAGGCCAGAAAGAGCCGGGCCTGCTGGCGTGTTCCCAGCACCTGCCAGGCTTTGCGATAATACTCAAGCGTGTGGATGCCGAATTGATCGCGCTCGCCGGTAGTCTCCAGCAGCGCATACCAGGCGTCGACATCGGCCGCGCTCTCAGCCGAATGCACCTCGACGCCCTTGCGTCCAGCCAGGCGCACGTTATAGCGCCACTTCTCTTTCATCTGCGCCAACAAGGTCGCTTCGTCGGGCCGCAGATCCAGCGTAATAGTACGCGCTGGCTGCACATGGCGTGTTTCACGCAGACGCAGCTCTTTCAGACAATGCAACGCGGCCTGCCCCTCGGCTGTCTCCAGTTCCAGGTTTGGTTCGATGTGCAGGGCCAGCGCGCCCCGACGCCGCAAATATGCCCGCATTTCGCTCAGAAAGAGCCGGGCCAGACTTGAGCCATCCTCTGTATGCGCGCTCCAGTCCAGCAGCGGACCTTTGGGGATGTAGGCCAGGTGGGCCACACGCGCCGGGATAGGGGAAACGGTGCGCTGGAGCACCTGAGCGGCGGCCACCATCTCTCCCACGCGCTCATCCCAGAGGCCCAGGCGCACCGGCTGCCAGTTCGCGCTCGTTTTCAATTCGCCCCAGCCCCAACTTTGTAAAAGATGCCCCTGGGGATGCTCATTCACAAACGCATCCCATGCCGCCTGCTGCGAAGAAGGAAGCGCGCGGAGGACATAGTGTTTCGCCATACGACATTTCTCCTGTAGGTTGTTCCCGGTAATGATACAATATTGGCTGATTGAAAGGAACAGTCGGGGAAAGATGTCTGGGGGCACCCTATCCCTGACTCAACAGGAGGCAACTTGTGAACATAGTGATCCTGGGCTGTGGCCGTGTCGGAGCGGTACTGGCCACGATGATGGATCGGAACGGACATACGGTCTCGATTATCGACCTGAGCAACGATTCTTTCCAGCGCCTGCCCAACGATTTTGGCGGCAATCTGATTATTGGCAACGGCGTCGATGAGGATGTGCTGGTGCGCGCCGGTATCAGAGAGGCCGACGCTTTTATCGCGCTCACCAACGGCGATAACCGCAATCTCATGGCCAGCCAGATCGCGCGCGAAATCTTCGAGGTCAAAAAAGTCATGTGCCGGATTTACGACCCCATTCGCGAAGAAACCTACCGCGACCTGGGCCTGGAAACGGTCTGTCCAACCCTGGTGGGCGCGCAAATGTTCTTTGACGCAGTCACGCATTAAGAAAATACCAGAGGAATACGCATGTATATTATCGTTGGTGGTGGTGGCGATATTGGCTACTACGTCACTAAAAGTCTCTTTACTCAGGGCCATGAAGTGCTGCTGATCGAAAAGGGCGCGAGCCGCTACCAGTCCCTCAAAGAAGAGCTAGGGCAATCGGTGATACGCGGCGACGCCTGCGAAGCGCGCACCATGGACGAGGTTGGAGCCAACCGCGCCGATGTGGTCATCGCGGTCACCGGGGATGACGAGGATAACATGGTCATCTGCCAGGTGGCCAAGAAGCGCTACAAGGTTGGTCGCACCATCGCGCGCTTGAATAACCCCAAACACGAGGGCATTTTTCTCAGGTTGGGCATTGATACCATCGTCAGTCCGACCAAAGCCATCCTCTCCTTGATCGAATCTGAACTGCCCAGCTCGCGCTTTGTGCCGCTCATGACGCTGAGAAAGGCTGGTTTGGAGATCATCGAGGTGCGCATCCCAGCCGAATCGCCGGTGGTGGGCCAGAAATTGGGCACCATCGAGTTACCAAGCACCTGCAACCTGGCTCTGATCGTGCGCGAAAAAGAGTTCATCAAGCCCAACGAGGAGACCGTTCTGCTGGCCGATGACGACATTTTCGCCCTGGTCGATAGCAAAGGCGAAGATGCGTTGCGCCGGGCCTTTAGCACACCCGAATAGCAAAAGGCACCCCCGACAGCTTACACAGAAAGTATCCGACAGGCCTGCTCAGACGGGTCTGTCGGACCGCTCACTTTCACTCTCGTTCTCACCTACCTCGAACAGTACCTGCTCCTCGCCAAACAGCGGCTCCTCTTCACCGGACACAGCAGGGATGGGGCGTAGCAGGTCAATATGCTCGTGCTCCAGCTTGTTCACGCGTAAGGAGCCTTCGTGTTTCTGCTGGCCATTGCCGTTGCCTGGGCCTTTGTCTTTGAGCCGTAGACTATCAAAGAAGCGCGGGCGTTTCGCTCCACTGGCATCCTTTTGTTTTTGTTCAGCGGACCGCTCGCGTATCCAGGTCGTGCGCTTCGTGGCCAGGATCTCGTCGGCGCTCTCGCCGCGAATCGAGCGATACAGGCTGCTGATGACCACCCATAGCGCCGCAACAACGGGCGTGGCCAGCAACGCGCCAAACGCTCCAAAGAGTTGCGCGCCAATAATCAAGGCCAGGATCGAGGCCACCGGATGCAGTCCCACTGCGTGCCCCACGATACGCGGCCCCAGAATATTGCTCTCAACCATCTGCACAAAGATAAAATAGATCAGGATATAGCCGGTGCGCGGAAAAGGATCGGGCAATAATAGCGAGATCAACAGCGCGGGAATCGAGGCCAGGGCAGGCCCGACCATAGGGATAGTTTCAAAGAGAAAGGCCATGACCCCGACGATGAGCGCGTAATTGCCCAGTTGGAAGATACTGCACCCAACGCCCGCCAGAATACCGATAATCAGCGCCAGGGTGAGCTGCCCGCGAATATAATTGCCCACCACTCGGTTCAATGCGTCCTCAAAGAGCAGCACGTGCGGCAACGAACGGCGCGGTACAATCCCCACCAGGCTATTGCGGATACGCTTGCCATCGACGGTCAGATAGAAACCCAGCACGGCCACCAGCAGGATATTCACCAGCACATCGGTGACGACAAAGACGATATTGAGCGCATTATTGACAATGTTCCCTAAGAAGGTCGTTACCTGATTTTGCAGGGTCTGTAATGTGTCGCTAATCTGCCTGGGTGGAATGCCCTGTTTGATCAGCCACTTCTGGGCAGAATCATAGGTGTCGGGCAGTGTACTGAAGTACGTGGGGATATGTGCTGAAAAATACTGCACCTGCTGGATCAGCGAGAAAACCAGCGCATAGCACAAGCCACCGATTACGGCCAGGATCATCACAAACACCAGCAGAGCCGCCAGCGCGCGCGGCATATAACGGTGCAACAGATTGACCACCGGCGTGACCAGGTAGGCCACAGCCATAGCCAGCAACAAGAGAATAATCGCATGCACAAACTGGCCCATAATGGACCAGCCAGCCCAGAATATGACGCCAATACAGATAATGCTCACCAGAATATCGCGCACACGCGGCCAGTTCAATCGATCCATTTGCCCTCACCCTGCTCTCTCAAGAATCTGTTATCCTGATACATATTGTGGCAGGTTTCGCGCAAAAGTACAAGCACCCTGGACCGCTCCCTCAGGCGTTTCCATGACCTTCTTCTAACTGTAGATGACTGGCATGGCTGATGTGCTGAAACGAGGTTGCATATTTCTACGTTTCATTATTAGAGTTTTTCGCCGTCACGTATACTAATAATAACCAATGTAAAAATCTGTTGACGCGTTTTCTGGCGCGCCTGCGGCAAAACTTTCTACATCATGAACAAGAGGTAGTGCCCATGAACCCATCCACCACAATCCCACTGACACAGATGATTGTACCCTGGACACTCCTGGGTGTGCTTGTAGTCTGGACCCTGATCTGCGCGTTCCTGGCGTTGCGACCGCTGAAAACTGAGCAACGGCAGAGAGCGGAAACACCTGCATCTGCGGAAATTTTTCCTTTGTTGGTGCCGCGCACACCACTGCACCGCTTCGCTTCCGCTCCTGAGACACCTGTCGCGGGCCTATCCACAGCCTCAGCCGAGTCAAACAGCGAGATGCGCGCGACCCCTGTCGCCTGACCTCATTGGACAGGTATGTACATAGAAGTAGTATACATGTCTCTCAGAAACAGGACGCCTGGAACGAGAAAATCCAGGCGTCCTGTTTCTGAGAGAGGTAGCCAATTGTTCAGCGGGCTTTTCCTCAATGACTTGCTAACCAACGTTGCACTCAGGTACAATACTAACGAAAAGATACTACTCTCTATTTCGAATATATGCTATGTACGTCAGCGCATAGGAAAGGGAGCTTCTGAGCATGTATCGAGAGGTAAAACGGTTCTGGCTAAAAGTATCTCTTTTGCTGATGCTAGCAAGCAGCCTGGCTAGTTGTCAATCGGGCCTAGTCCCATCTGGCTCAGGTTCTACTCATCCAAGCCGCCCCTCACCGACCCTGCGAGAACAAGCCTGTGCTACGCAGTTCCACCCGCGAGTAACCGTCACAAACACTTTAGCAGCCACAACGCATCTGCTCTATTTTAGCGATGCATCCCGTATCTACGCCCTGAATGCTGGAAATGGCACATTTCGCTGGTGTATTCAGCTAGCACATTCGCCTGAAGATGCCTCGGCAGGCTCTTTTATTCATTTCTTCCAATTGACTCTCAACAATGGCCGCCTCTACGGGGATGGAGACGATAGTTATACCTACGCCTTCGATGCAGCTACCGGCTCGCTCCTCTGGAGCTACAATGCCCAGGCGCTCCAGACGGATACGCATCCCATTGTCGTCAACAACATTGTTTACAGCGGAACGAGTAGCTTGTATGCCCTCAATGCCCAGAATGGCCATGTCCTCTGGCAATATCTCCAGGACGGCGCCCAACAGAATCAACCTCAAACTATCATAAATCGTCTACCGGCGGTGGATCAGGGAACGATCTACCTCGCTTCTTCAAGCAACGGAGAAGCCACATCCTATTTGCAAGCTATAGATGCCGCCACGGGTGCCAAACGTTGGATCATTCCTCAGCACCCCGATCCTCATTTTCATATCGGCAGCGATCCTTTCGCCGCCAATGGGATGGTTTTCTTTGTGCTGAATGGAAAAGTGACAGCAGTAAATGCTCAAGATGGGAACAAAAAGCTCTGGCAGAGCCAGCAGAACGTTTCCAACCTTGTTGCAGCATCCAACAACGTGCTCTACGCCGTTGTCGGAGACAATACTGAAGGCAACCCCGGCACGATTCTGGCATTGAGTATGCGCGATGGCAGCGTACTCTGGTCAGTTCCACAACCGGACGCGTTAACTCGATTGCGCTTTCTTGCCACAAGTACTCATCTCTACGTCACAGGCGCCCATACAATCTACGTGTTGAATACCACCGATGGCAGTATAAGCTGGCAGAAACAACTTGAGAACGTGCGTCCAGTTATGACCGCGCCCGCTTTTGGGAATGGTGAACTCTATGTTGGCTCGCTTAGCAACGACAACGGTATGCTGCTCCACGCGCTGAATGCTCAGACGGGTAGCGAGGACTGGTATGTTGACGCGCCGCAGAGCGCGGCATTGTTCGGCACATACCAGGCCATCGCCGTGTGAACTGCGTGTTACGTTACAGATAGCCTTACTGCGAGACTACGGGGAAATATTCTGTCGGCCCCAATGAACTGGGGTTGATGTTCGTACCACCTGGCAGCGAATTATCCAACTGGCTGCTCTTGTAGTATTGCAAATGGTTGTTAAAGTTCAGTTGATGGCCCGGATCAAATCCTGGGATGGGAATAAGACCAGCAATTGGACGGCCAATCTCTGGTATCTTAGCGAGCGGATTGGCATTATAGAAATGTGGATCGCCTGTCTCGATAGACGTACCGCCAACGTCGGTAATGGGAATGATGTGATATTGATGATTCGGATCAAGTGTCGTCGGGTCAATATACTGATTGACTTTCTGATCCCAGGGCAGTTGATCCGCGCGAATCAACGAGAGGTAAAGTTGATAGACCTTGCCTCCCTGCGCCTGTAATTGTTGCGCTGCAGTAACTGGATCACTATTGAACAAAACGAGAATACTCTTCAGATCCGTAATGTCCTTGTTCTCTGCATGCGAAAGCAGAATGATCGGGTCATTGGTGGCATCATACATCGTATAATTCACACCACGCATGGGAGGCCCCATTACCGGCGAACCATAAGTGACGACGTTCGCCACATGTAAACCATCTGCTCCGGTCAAATCTCCATAATATCCCTGTGCCAGATCGGAGGCAAAGAGTTGAGCCTGCATACCGCCCAGGCTATATCCAGAGATGGTCAGTTCTGATCCTTTGGCATCAGGATGCTCGTTCATATATGTTTCAAGTGCATTGTGAATCTCCACCGCATACGCGGTAGGAAGTCCTGAACCCGTTTCGAGCGCGCCTAGCAGACTATCGTCATTCGTGAGGTGACCCAGATCGGTCCCACCCAGAGTAATCAATAGCCCCTTTTTCCCATCTTTGGTAGTGTAGGGAGTAATGGTAATCGGGCTGTTCGTGCTTTGGGTTCCATCTTTATAGCTCCCATCCATAGAGCCATAATAAATCAAATCGTAAATATCCCGCGCGTTCAAAGGACCATTGGGGTTCTGGATGGCAGTCTGGAACGTTTGATACTCTCCTTGCAGTTCGCCAGCCCATTCCTGGAGAATCAAAGTAATATCGCGGCTCATGCCGTTCAGCGCATTCGTGAAATCATTCAAGGTCTGCTGCTGAATCTGGTTTTTCTGAGTTTGGAGTTGCGCCTGGGTTGGATTCCCCAGTTTGCCAGCAAGCCAGGGCGTATGATCAATTATCCATTGATCAGCGCCTATTTGAAAGTTTCCATTGATCTGTTGGGTCGCGTAATTTTTTGCATCCTGGATAACTGTCGCTTGAACTGTAGCAAAGGCCGTATTCCACGGATCAGTCAAAGCTCCCCACCACCCATTCTTCAAGATCTCGCTCAGTGTATCGCTTATATATCCAGGGTTCGCATCGTCAAAAAGGGTATTAATCAAGGCATCGTGCCACTTCTCTAAATAGGAAGATGGCACGTTTGGGTCCTGGTAAATGGTGGATAGGCTATGGTCATACGTTGAGCTGGACTGTTGAATGGCCTTACCCAACGTATCACTGGCGGTGGCAACGTGCTCCAAACCATCTGCCAGTACTCTCGTGGTATTCGTATCAGCATCGACTGCCTGCAAAAAAGCTTGCGCACCCTGCCCTTGAAATGTGCTTGGATCAGCCAGATTCTGCGCCGTCTGATAGTAGGTATCGTCTGACTCCGTGAAACGCTTCTTCATGTTGTCTAAAATGGATGCCATGTTCGACGTACTGTGCGCCGCGAACGTCAAGGAAAGGGAAAGACTTTCTGTTCGCCCACTTAACCAGTTTCCCATTGCAGCACCTCCTAATGCTTAAAATGGTACATGTTTAAATAATCAGGATGCTTTACCAGGCTGTCGTAAGCTTCCTGCTTCTATATTGTTGGGGTTATCCTTAGGAGCATTCTCCTGATAGATATTGGGGCCACCAAAGCTCTTCGCTGTAACCGCCTCTTGAAAATCCACGAGCGTGGCCGATTTTGCCAATGTCTGACCAATCTTGATGCGGTTGTCAGTCGCTTTGCTTGTGAGCGGCTTTTGCTGGTTGTAAAACGTATCGAAGTCGTTGCGTATGCACATCGCTGGCACCATACCCGTCTCACCGCTATAGGTGGTCCACGCGTTGTCAATGTCCTTTTGCAAAGCTTGAGCATCATTGGTGATAGCTACACCAGCCTGGTGGATCGAAATGGTATTATACACAACAGTGGGGCGAGCGCCAGAGCCTGCTTTCATAAGATATCTACCTTCCTGAACAATATGAACTTTCAACGACTATCTATGACTTTGTGCCAATAAACAGTGGCACAATCTGTTTTACGTATTGGCGCAATCTATCTGCAGAAAACGGGTCAACGCGTACTAACGATGTTTCTCCACGTTCTGGTTCCTCCACCCAGAGCAGAAAGGCATGCGCTTCCCCTTGTACAATCGTGAGCGCGGCTTGCGGTTCAGGATGTTCAGCGGTAGGGAGAGGATTCCAGCAGGCAATGTACTGCACAACACACGGCGCGTGATAGGCTGCGGCCAGTTCTTCAGCCAGTTCACGCGGTAATGCAGTCTCGAAGAAACGACGGGCGGCCTGTTCGTCCTGGCTCACCAGGCGTAAAGTCTCGCTCAATAGCTGTTGTTTGATCTGACCGTGCCATCTTGCCGGCCCCTCTGGCAAATGCGGCGAGAGTCGTCGCTCCAGTTCTTCACTGCCAGTTAGCATACGGAATTGCAAGACATCGGGTTCGGGTTGGCACTGTTCATAGATGCCTCGCTCGCTAAATACATAAAGAAAAGGCATAGCTCGACCAGTAGGTAAAGCTGTATCGACAAAAAGCGTGGCAGTGGGATGCGCATAATCAAGGAGGAGATCCGCTAATGCAGGATTAATGACGTGTTGCAAATCGCTATTCCATCCGACATAACGACGCGCGCGCAATGTCTGGTCCGCGATCCGCAATGCTGTTTGGCGCTGCTCCTCGTCAAAACCGACCAGCAGGTCTGGAGCTATACCCGGCAGGGTCTCAATTTTCAGAGCACGCACTACTAATTGGAGTTCTGCCTGCGTCAAACGAATCGGGAGTGGATCGGTCATCGTTCCACCTCAGAATAACAGGAATATATATACTCATACGCTTCTCTTCCGTTCTGGAAAAGAAGTCATTCATATACATCCAGATACGTTAATAAATGGTCTATCACAAATATACTAGTATGTGAGAGAAAAATCAAGGGGAAAGTACCTTTGCGTTCGCTAGCTAAGCTTCATTATTAGAGCTTTTCGTCATTAGAGCTTTTTGTCGTCACGCATACTAATCATAACCAATGTAAAAACCTGTCGGCGCGTTTTCTGACGCGCCTTATGATATACTGTCTCTTGAAATTCATGGGAGACTGGCTATGGCAAACACATTATCAGAAAAGATCCTGAATCGATTGAAAGGGCTGCGCGCTCAGATGCGCGTGGACGAGCAGCCGCTGTTCAGTATTCCTGCCATCTGGGACAACGCGACGGCAAAACAGAGCAATGCCTGCGACCTGGTGCTGACCAATCAGCGGCTCTTTGGCTATATTTACACAACCTTCCCACGCGAACGCATCTTTCTGGACGCGTTGGAGCTGGACCAGATCACCAGCGTCTCGCTCCGTCAGAAAAGCTTCGAGGCGGTGTTCCGCGAACTGCTGGTCAGCGACGGCACCACAAAGATCTACATCCGCGCCACGCGCCAGAAAATCGAGGATACCTATGCCGCCCTTCAGCACGCGCTCGCGGAACACGCCCCGGCCACCCACGCGGCCTTAGACATAGGCACGCCAGACGCACAACCGGCCAACGAAGAGCAGTCTGCGCATCCTACCGATGAGGAACAGTCAGTACATCCCACCCCCGTATATAGTCGGCAGCAGGTCCGGCAGCCTTTAGAGCGCTCGCCCCTGGGCATTACGCTGCTCCTGGTAGGTGGCCTGCTCGTAGAGATTCTGGGAGCCATTGCCTGGGCCGCTACCGGCAGCTTGACCACAGGCCTGCCGCTCTTCCTGGCCGGCATCGTCGCTGTGGGCGTAGCTACCCTTGCGCGGAGACAGATGAGGTAGACTTTCTCTGCTTGAAAAACTCCTCGATCTCGCCCAGTTCACTCTCGGTGAGGCGGAATTCCGCCGCGCCGATAAGCGTATCGACCTGCTCAGGACTACGCGCACCGACGATGGCACCGCTCACCGCTGGATTCGCCAGCGTCCAGGCAATAGCAGCTTCACCAGGCGCGCGGTTATAGAGCAACGCAATCTCGCGCAGTTTGTCGGCCAGCGCCAGGTTCTGCGAGAGGCGCGGCTCCTGGAATTCCTCGTTACGTCTGCGCCAGTCGTTCTCCGGGAAATCGGCCACGCGCTCCCTGGTCATCAGCCCGCTCAACAGGCCGGACTGCATGGGCGAGTAGACAATTACACCAATGTCGTTTTGCTGGCAGAACGGCAGGATCTCTTTCTCAGCCTCGCGTTTCACCAGCGAATAGGGCGGCTGAAGCGAGTTCACGGGCGCGATGGACATAAGACGACGCAACTGGCTGACATCGCAGTTCGAGACGCCAATGTAACGCACCTTGCCCGCTTTTTGCAGCTCGGCCAGCGCGCGCCAACCCTCCTCAAGATCCTCATCGGGGACAGGCCAGTGGATCTGATAGAGATCGATCACATCGACCTGCAAACGGCGCAGGCTCTCCTCGACCTCGCGGCGAATGGACGCGGCCTTGAGCTTATTCGTCACCGTCGAGTCGCCCTTCTTCCAGACCAGTCCACACTTGGTGAAAATATAGGGATGATCGACGCGACCCTTGAGCGCCCGCGCCACAATCTCTTCTGAATGCCCAAGCCCATAGGCCGCAGCGGTATCGATCCAGTTAATGCCCAGATCCAGCGCGCGTTTAATCGCCGCAATCGACTTATTATCGTCCTGCTCGCCCCAGCCAAAGGTCCAGCCACCACCACCCACAGCCCACGAACCAAAGCCAATCGGTGTAATCTCCATCTCAGTCTTCCCAAATTGCCGGGTTTTCATACCACACATTTCCTTTCTTCCTACACTATTGAAAATTCTTCTCTACTCCTGACACTTTTATTGTACGCGAATGGTTGCAGGGGCAGGTTTTTTTGCAGCAGAATAGTGTACAGTCTATCCTGACTGCCCTGCTTGTTTGTCGGTCAGGAAGTTCATATTTTCCCTTACTGAACTGGCTCAATTACGCCCGACGTGGCACAGCCGCCACAAAGGTGCCCGCGACCTTCACATCGCCCTTCTGGTCCGCGGCCTGCACTTTGCCAGCGATACGCCCCTCGCCGTTCTCCTCGTACTTCTCGGTGATGGTGCCGGTGCAAGTGATCTCGTCGTCCAGGTGCGTCATGCCTTTGAAACGCACACCAAACTTCTTGAGCGCCTGTGGCCCTGTATAATCGCTGAGCATCTGACCCACAAAGCCCATAATCAGCATGCCATGCGCGATAATTCCGCCGACGCCGATCATTTCGCCAATCTTTGGATCGGTGTGCAACGGGTTAAAATCGCCCGAAGCGCCCGCATACCTCACCAGTTGCAAATGCGTGACTGGCGCCGTCACCAGTTTGGGAATCTCATCCCCCACCTGCACATCCTCAAAATAGATGTTTGCCGGAATGGTGGTTTTGCTCATGCTCTCTCTCCTTTGAAACAGACATTTTTATGTCAAGTGGCGTGACCCTTGCGGAAAACGCTCCTTTGCTGTTTAGCCACGCACCACAACGGTCTGGCGCGCCTTCAACACCTCATGCCCGGCCTGATTGGTGTACGCGATCTCCAGGGTGACGATATCCATTGAGGAGCCGTCCTTGCCCTGGCGCGTCTTGCCCTCAGCCACCTTCATCACGCCCGTCAGTACGTCGCCTGGATAGACCGGGGCCACGTATTCGTACTCTTCTTCCCCGTGCAAAATACGCATGACGTTCAGGCCCATGCCCACCAGTTGCCCCACCACCTCGGTGTTGCCCCAGAACCCAAAGCTCGTCGGCGAGGTCGGGTACAGCGGCACATCGGCATAGCCAGCCGCCTGAGCCGCCTCCCGACTGTGATAAATCGGGTTGGTATCGCCAATCGCCAGCGCCAGTTCGTGAACCTTGCAGCGCTCAATCTCGATAGTAAAGGGGGGAAAACTCTGACCGACCTTGCTCGTATCAAACATGCTGCGCAACAATCCTTTCTGACCAGCCAGGTCGCTTGTTTAGCGTTCCGCTTCCCGGCCAGCGCACAATACACCTTGTATTGATAGTATCTGGTGCCAAACACTGCGATGTCAAGCACTCGTATGGCTGCCGAGCTTCTATGGCTCTCGTGGCTCTTCAGGTGTTTTCACCAGGATTGCTCCTTCCATCTGGGTATTTCTCTGTCAGAAAGAGGATGGACAAACATATGGCACTCTTTTCCAATCAGAGCGCAGATACGCTATCCGATCAATTGTAGCATATTTCTCTCTATGAGCTTGCTTGCTCACGTCCACTACAACTGGAGGTGGACAGGGTTTCCTTGTAAAATACGTTTCTCTTCATAGTCCTCTTTATCGTCTATCAGTTGTGAGCACGGCTTTGGGGGTAGGATGTTACTGGTTCTCTATGGGAATCAAGAGGCTACGCCAGCGCCAAATACAGCAGCCGCAAGCACGCTGGTATACGCAGCCCAGTATCCTTTTAGGCCTGGGTGCATTATTCGCACTGCCATACGAAATTTCAGCGTTATTTATAGATTATACGGCACTTGATGCAATGCCCCTGCCACTATTTCTGCCGCTGTTTTTTGGGCCATCGATTCTCTGCGTTGTCGCGATGATTTTTTTCTGGTTCTACAACTTCTCTTCACCCCACAAAAAGGCCGGGCGCTCCCCTGAATCAGCCACACCAGCAGAGATGGGGGAAGAATAGTTGAGTGCCTGGTGTTTTATACATCAGGATTATTTACCCCCACATATTGAGAGGACACTTGCATCTATGGAAACCTCTAGCACAGACATCATTGCTCATATCAATAGCACGCGCGCGGGCACGGTCTGGGATGTGCTCGACATCACGCTGCTCGAAGCCGCGCCTGACAGGGTGGTGGCGAGCATGCCGATTGGCCCTAATCATCGGCAGCAGCTCGGCTTTCTGCATGGCGGTATCTCGATCACCCTGGCCGAATCGCTGGCTTCTCTGGGCAGCGTGCTCAACATTGACGCCGCCCGCCAGACGGCCTTTGGTCTGGAAATCAACGCCAGCCATCTGCGCGCGAAACGCGGGGGGACGCTCATCGGCACAGCCACGCCCATCCGGCTTGGTCGCACCGCCCACGTCTGGGATGTGCGCGTCACCGACGAAGACGAGCGGCTGATCTGCGTCGCGCGCTGCACCATCGCTATCGTGGATCGCGCGCCTGAACAGGGTAGCCCACTCGCAGGCCGCCAGGAATGAGGGCGCCTGCTCTACAGTATTTACGTGTCTCTCGCCGCATAGCAAAACGTCATGGGTGAGAGAAAACGTGGTACAATCTAAGCAATAGCAACATCTACTGAGGAGTTTTTAATCATGCCTACGTCCATTATTGTCCACGGCGGAGCCGGAAATATTTCTCCCGAATATCAAGAGATTGCGCGACAGGGCTGCCACGAGGCCGCGCTGGTCGGCTGGAAGGTGCTCCAGGAGGCGGGCAGCGCGCTCAACGCCGTTGAAGCTGCTGTGCGCGTGCTTGAAGATAATCCCGCCTACAATGCTGGCAGGGGGGCCTGTTTGAGCGTCGAGGGCAAGATCGAACTCGATGCCGGGATTATGGACGGGCGCTCGCTCAATGTTGGCGCGGTAGCCGGAGTCGAGCTGATTAAGAACCCGATCTCCCTGGCGCGCAAAGTGCTGAGCAGTCCGCATGTAATGCTCGTTGGTCATGGGGCCGAGCATTTCGCCGGTGAACACGGTATTGAGCCATGCGCATTCGGAGATCTCCTTACTGAGCGTCAGTATCAACGCTGGAAAGCGTATCTCAACGCGCATGGCCTCAACCCTGAAGACGAGCCAGGTTTTATCCGCCGCCAGGTCGCGGTTCTGGCAGCCCGCGAGGAAGAAGAGAAGCATGGGACCGTCGGCGCGGTCGCGGTGGATAGCACGGGCGCGCTGGCCGCTGCAACTTCAACCGGGGGTATTCACAACAAATATCCTGGCCGTGTCGGGGATTCGCCCCTCGTCGGCTGCGGCTTCTACGCTGACGAGCTGGCCGCCGTCTCCTGCACCGGCGACGGCGAAGATTTTGTGCGCCTGATGATCGCCAAACGCGCCGCCGACTTCGTGGCTCAGGGTCTCAGCGCCAGCGATGCCGCCAAAGCTGCCATTGCCTTCCTGGGTGCCAGAGCCACCGGCACCGGCGGCCTGATCCTGGTCGATGCCACTGGCGGTGTCGGCTTCGCCTGGAACAGCAAAAACATGGCCCACGCCTATATGAGTGAGGGCATGGAACAACCCGTCGCAAATATCGCGTAATGTTGCGCATACGCGCAATCTACTTTTCCCTAATGAATCAGCACATGTCCGAGCAAATAGCCCACGGCGAAGAAGAGTCCAAAGGCCAGCAGCCCAAGTAAGAGGATCATCAGCGCTGGTGAGGACCTGGGCGGAGCAGGCGGGGAGAGATAATCAGGTGGCCGCCCGACCACGTTTAACGAACCATTTGTCTCGCGTGGCAGGGCGGGGGCTGCGTCTAAGGCGGGCAGTTTGCCGCTATAAGACGAAAGGCTGCGCCCACTCTCCCTGCCTGGCAGTGGCGCGCCCACACTGACCGGCGAGTACTGGCGAACCAACGGCTCTTCCAATTGATAGCTGGCAGCGGCGGCAACAGGCATGGGGTCCAGAGCTTCGGCCAGGGCTTTGAGCTGGGCGTGGAGAACCTCTGGTGTGTTGATATGCTGGGGATGCTGGCGCACAATCACGCGTGCCAGGATTTCGCACAGTTCAGGGGGGGCGTTGCGCGAGAAACGCAGGCGCTCATCCGGCGGTGGCTCCTGTGAACCTGTGGCCAGTTGGTAGAGCAGCAGACCCACCGCGCGCGTATCATCTGCTTTGCGCGCATCGCTCTGCTGACCTGGGGGTAATTCGGTCTCCAACAGAGGCACGCCACCCGCGCCGAGCACACTCCATTTCTCAAAATAAGCCTGATCATCGGGGAGCGCGAAACCGTTGAGCCGCGCCGCACCCTGGCGGTCGCGGATCAGTGCGGCGGGCGTTAGATCCCCGTGGCAAACGCGCCGCGATGAGCTGCCCGCGTACATCAGTGCCAGGCAGACCTGCCAGCCAATCTCAGCAATCTCATAGGGGCTGAGCTGGCCCTGGACCAGCGCGGTAAAGCTCTCGCCCTCGACGTATTCCTGGACCACATACAGGGCTTCTGGCTCAATCACCAGGTCATAGAGGCCGATGATATGTGCATGGGAAAAGTTCGCCGTCATCTTCATGGCCACTTTATAGGCCATCATATGCGCAGCAGGCACCGACTTCACAGCCACTGTGCGCTGCAAACGCTGGTCTGTGCCCTGATAGACAGTACAGAAGGCTGTCTGCTTAATCAGGCGTTGTAGCAGATAACGCCCATGAATAACCCGACCTGTTTCCACGGTTTGCCTCTTGAATATGTTATACGTCCTGGAGCGCCAGAGTGACTGCTCCTACAATGTTCGCTTCCGAACCAAGTTTTCCCTGTACGATACGCACAGATTCGCTGGCCTCTTTCAGGCAGAGCTTGCGAATGCGTGCATGCAACGGGGCTATCAATAGATCGCCCGCCTGCGCAACCGGTCCACCGAGAATAATCACCCCTGGATTCACTAGATGAATAATATTCGTCAGGGCCATACTCAGATACGTTTCTACCTCATCCACTACTGTGTGGGCCATTGGATCGCCTTGCGCCGCGAGTTGGAAGACCTGAGCCGCCGTAATCCGCTCCGCGCTCGCCCCTGTGAGCTTGCGCATGGCCTCTGCCGTTTGCGGATGGTTGCTGGCAAGATCAAGCATGCGTTGCACAATGGCCTGCGCGGAAGCAATGGCCTCCAGGTGCCCGGAGCCACCACACGAACAGACCGGCCCCTGCTCTTTCACCAGCAGATGTCCGATCTCGCCCGCGGTTGACGAGGCGCCGTGGTAGATGCGCCCATTAACCACCAGGCCGCCGCCGATCCCGCGCCCCAGCCCGATATATAACACGGCTCGCTCGCCCTTGCGGTTTCCATTCTCTTCCCCACCAAGCGCGCCGTACTGCACTTCAGCCAGAGCCGCTGCATTCGCATTGTTATCTATTATACAAGGAACCTCAAGCCTTTCAGCCATATAGTCCTGCAAGGGGAAATTCTGCCACTCCTGGGCATGATGCAACCTGCGTACAATCCCCTCGCGCGCATCAACCAGCCCCCCAACAGCCACGCCAACGCGCAAGATTCTCCCATCCTGCACGTGTTCAGGGCTGGCAACCTCATCGATCATCTCATTAATGAGCTTCAATACGCTCTGTGTGTCGGGCACAGCGTCCAGGGGGCGGCGCGCCTGATGCAAGAGCCGCCCTTGTAGATTGGCCAGCGCAACCGTCTGGCGCAAGCCACTGCCGCTGATCTCGATGCCTACCACATAGCCCGTGGTGGCCAGCAACTTACCCGTCGTCCGCGTCGTCGCCAGAGAGCCTGATTGCTTTTTTAGCACATCTGAATATCCAGGAAAGCTCGATGTCGCCATGCTGCCAGTCTCCTTCGTTCTGCTTATTACTATCGTTCGAGTCGCTGATTAAGGAGCGGGAAAGTTCTCGTTCAACCGATGTATTACATCTATCAGAAATGGATCGTAGCCCTGTCAGTATATCATATTCCACCTGACGAGGCCATTTTTTTTGCGAGCCAGTAGCCCATCTTATAGGAGAAGCAGTGCCAATTTGTGAGGAGACGACCAGCCGCGTCCGCTGCCCCGCTTGCAAATCAGCCAGACATAGATTATGCTTTGAACAGCCTGGAAACAGGCTAACACTTGAGGCTCGCTGGAGAAAGTCCAGGCTCAAGTGCAGAAAGAGGCAGACAGTGATACCAAAAATGATACACCGTTTGCCTCTTCCCATATCTCTTGCCTCCTGCGGGTTCACTACCCCCTCGAAAAAGCCCGACTACACACTGTCCTACTCAAGCGCGTAAGACTTTCAGCAGAGCACAAAGCTGTGGTACAATATATCCTGGAATTGCAAGCATCCATCGATCTGTTTATCTGGAGTTTTTGTTATGGCATCATCTGCGACCACACCCGCCAGGGTCTTTATAGGGCCAGGTCTCAGCCCCTTTAAACGTCTTGTCACAATCTTTGGCGTGATGTTTATTATCGCGCTGGTCCTCTGGATTGGCCTCTATCAAGGCTTCTTCCAGGGCGGCTCGGCTGTGGGCAGCACTATTGTGGCGGTGCTCTTTGTCCTGGGCTTCGTCTACTATCTGCGACTGGTCGCGCCCACGCCCTTTACGATCAACCTGGAAGAAGCCGCGCTGGTCAAACGCAGCAAGAATGGCGAGACCGTTGAGGTGCGCTGGGAAGATCTGACGCGCATCAAAGAGGAGTTTTTTCCCAACGGCAAGCGCATCGGCGTCACGGCCTTCCGCAAAACTGCGAGTCCCCAGGAGAAGCCCAAAGCCTGGGCCGTCTATCGCGACGATGTGACCGATATCGATGGATTGGCCGCGGCCCTGAAAGCCGCGATCCCCGCTACATGTACGTGGGTGAGCGAGACCGTTCACGAGTAGCTCTTTCTTACTCTGCTGTACCACTCAATGAGCCTTGAACGTGGATTCTTCCCCTTTCAGTCGTAACCAGCCGCGTATGTTTGAGAGGAATAGGATCTCTTGTGCGTTTAGTCTACAGAGAAGATACGCTGACCGGCCATCTTTTACTTATTTTAATATAGTAACAATGGTTACCTTAGAACCGAAAACGTGCTATACTGGGAAACACACCCGTATAGTGGCCTTCGCTGGAGCCTGATACCAGCGGAGTGAGGCAGGAAGAGCGTTGAAGCCAACAGAAATACCTACGACAAATCATGCGATGTGCCCACGTTATGAACATGCCATCCAGCTTCTCGGCAAGCGTTGGACGGGCTTGATCCTTGCTGCCCTGTTGAAGGGCCCCCAGCGGTTCTGCGAAATGACCGCTGTGGTCGAGGGCCTCTCTGATCGCGTACTCAGCGACCGTCTGCGCGAACTGGAGGTGGAGGGGATTGTTGAACGCGTCGTCTATCCACAGATCCCCGTGCGCGTCGAGTATCGCCTCACTCCGAAAGGACACGCGCTCCAACCCGTGATCGAGGCCATTCACCAATGGGCTGAAAACTGGATTACGCTTGCGCCAGAGAGCGCAATAGAAACAGCTACAACGTAAAATGGAAAACTTATGGGCACCCTGGCGCATGAACTTTATCGCGCCCCAAACATCAAAATCAGATGAATGCATCTTCTGCACACAACCAGCCGCTCAGCACGATGATGAGCATCATATCATCTATCGCGGTGAGCTATGCTATATTATGCTCAATCTCTATCCCTACAACAATGGACACCTGATGGTCGCGCCCTATCGGCACGTGGGCAGCATCTCGCAGCTCGATCCTGCGACCCTCGCCGAACTGATGGCCCTGGCTCAACTGGCCCTGAGCGCGCTTCGCCTGGCTATGAGCCCCGACGGCTTTAATATGGGCATCAACGAGGGCAAGGTCGCGGGCGCGGGCTTCGCTGAGCATACCCACTTCCATATCGTCCCGCGCTGGCACGGCGACACAAACTTCATGCCGATTATCGCCGATATCAAGGTCATGCCCGAACACCTTGATATCGTCTATCGTCAACTCAAAGAGGCCATCGCCACAATCACCGATGAGCAGCACGATATTTCAGGTGTTGCCTCGACGGACCATAATAGCTGACCATTTTGTCCTATGTTGTAGCATGGTTAATCAAGGCATATGTTAAAATACGGTAAGTATTCTTACCATTCACCAGAATCGCGTCGGTTAGTGCTACAAAAACAATGAGGATATGCTTTTCACGCATGCGTGCATCGTTCTGAGGCATTCAAGCGTGTCAGGCGTAAGGCCAAGTTTTTCCCGGCTGGCAAAGCATGGGAGTTTATTGTTGGAAGGTAAAAGGAGATCGTGGTATGTCGGATCAGACACTCTCACCATCTACTACTCAACATGTATTTCACGAGACGCGAGCGCACGGAGCGCTTGACGCTGATATTATCATCAAGAACGCGCCGGACCCGGTCTTTGTCTCCGACCTGGAGGGCAAGATCCTCTCGGCCAATGACGCGGTCTATGAGCTGCTGGGCTTTCGTACCGACGAGGTGCTGGAACAGTCCCTCTCGCGTTTCATCAGCCCGGAGGAGACGCGCGAGTTTACCGCGGCCCTGCGCGAGGTCATTGAGCGCGGCGCAACCCGCAATGCCCGTCTCAATCCCCGCAGCGCCTCCGGTGAGGTCATCCCCACCAGCCTCAACGCCTCGGCCTTGCGTGAGACCGATGGCAAGGTCATCGGCGCGATTGGCATCCTGCGCGATATGCGCGAACTCGACAAGGCCCTGGCCTACTCCGATAGCTTGATTAAGAACGCGCCGGACCCGGTCTTTGTCTCTGACCTGGAGGGCAAGATCCTCTTAGCCAATGACGCGGTCTATGAGCTGCTGGGTTTCCGACCGGATGAAGTATTGGAGCAGTCCCTCTCGCGTTTCATCAGCGTGGAAGAGGCACGGGAGTTCCTGGCCGCCCTGCGCGAAGTGATTGAACGCGGCGTGACGCGTAACGCGGGCTTGAATCCTCGCAGCGCCTCCGGTGAGGTCATCCCCACCACGCTCAATGCCTCAGCACTGCGCGATACCGATGGCAAGGTCATCGGCGCGATTGGTATCCTGCGTGATATGCGTGCTTACGAAAAAGTGGTGCGCGATCTGCAAGAGTCGAAGTACGAGTTGCAGGAAAAAATCCTTGATCTGGAGAAATTCGAGGAGGTGGTGGTGGGCCGCGAATTAAAGATGATCGCGCTGGAAAAAGAGGTGGAAAATCTCAAACGCGAACTGGCCAAGCTCTATCCCTCCCCAGGCTACCGGGGCTCAAATCTATGAGCAACGCGCCGGTCTCCTTCAGAGGAGTGCTTTTTCCTCCCACCGTTGATCTGACTACTGTCGATCTGGAACAACTGCAAGCCGAGTATTCCGCGTTGCAGCAACAGGCCCAGGCGCTCGAAAGCATAGTGCGCAAAAGCGAGGAGCGCCGCCGCGCGCTGATGCATATTCTCAACGACCTGAATACAATGAACCGCAAGCTGAACGACCAGCGCAAAGCGATGATTCACATTCTCGCCGATTATGAGCGGGACCGACGGCGCCTGGAAAAACAGACCGAGCGCCTCGATAATTCCCGCCGCGCACTGATGCACATTTTGCAGGATTCCTATCAATCCAACCTGCGCCTGGAGAATAGCCGCAAAGCCATGATCCATATTATGAGCGACCTGCGCGAAACCACGGAAGAGGTCGAGCAACGCGAACATGAATTGCGCGAAAAGCAGGAGCAGCTTGTTCAGGCTGGTAAGCTGGCAACGCTGGGCGAACTGACGACTGGCATTGCTCACGAGCTTAATAATCCGCTCAATAACATTGGCCTCTTTGTCGGCAACGCCATAGACCTCATCGAGCTTGGTTCGGTGCAGACTCAGCCCGAGGTGATCTTGCACGAACTGGCCAGCGCCATGCAACAGGTGCGCAAAGCGACGGAAATTATCACGCACCTGCGCACATTTGGGCGGTCCGCAACGGTAAGCTATGAGCCGGTGGTGATCTCACAGGTCATCAGTAGCGCGATCTCGCTCATCCGAGAGCAACTGCGTCTGCGTCAGATCGAGGTCGTGACCCAACTGCCCGCCGAAGAAGTTGTGCTGATCGGCAATGCCATTCAACTGGAGCAGGTTTTCCTAAATCTGCTGACCAACGCGCGCGACGCGCTGGTGAATGTGCCTGAGAAGCGCATTACGATCACCTGCACCCTTCTACCTGAATATGTGGAGATCCGCGTGCGCGATAGCGGACCCGGCATCGCGCCAGAGGCGCAGCAGCGCATTTTCGACCCGTTTTTTACCACCAAAGAGGTGGGCGCGGGCACCGGCCTGGGCCTCTCCATCACCTATAGCATCATTCAAGAGCACCAGGGGACCGTGACGTTGGAAAATCATCACGGCAATGGCGCGCTCTTTCTCGTTCGCTTACCGCGTACGCGCGAAATACCAGAAAGGGAGCTTTCTCATGGATAAATTGCGTGTCCTGATCGTCGATGATGACACCGCTCTCCTCCAGGCGTTGCCGCAAGCGATTGCCCTGCGTATGCAAGAGGTCCAGGTGGATACATCCGATTCAGCGCCAGACGCCCTCCAACTGGTCCAGCAGCACGAATACGACGCTATCGTCAGCGATATCAAGATGCCGGGCATGGATGGCATCGCGCTGATCGAGCAGCTCCAGGTGCATTGTCCCGATGTGCCAACCTTGCTGATTACCGGGCATGGCGAGCGCGACCTGGCTATCCAGGCCCTACGCGTTGGTGCGTATGATTTTATCCAGAAGCCGATTGATCGCGATTACTTTATTACCTCGCTCAAACGCGCCGTGCAGACCCGTCAGATGCGCCGTCAGATCGCGCGACAGCAGCAGGCGCTGGAGAACTACACCCACCAGCTTGAGAAGACGGTGACTGAGCGCACGCGCGAACTGGTCGAGGCCAATGCCGCCAAAGATGTCTTTATGAGCATGGTGTCGCACGAATTGAAGACGCCGCTAACGACGCTCAAAGGTATTTCGCAAATGATCCATCGGCGCGTCGAACGCGGTGACCAGGTCGAACTCAAAAATCTGGCCCTGCTGGAGAGTTCTGTGCGGCGCATGGAGTTGTTAGTCAACGATCTGCTCAATACCTCGCTGATCGAAACGGGCATGTTCTCGTTGCACCGCCAGCCCTGTGATCTCGTCGCGATCTGCCAGGAGATGCTGACCGAGTATCGCACGAGCATGGGATCGTCTTTGCAGGTAGAGATTCTGGCACCAGCGCTGGAGATCGACATGGATAGCGAGCGCATCGGCCAGGTGATCCTGAACCTGCTTTCCAATGCACGCAAATACGCGCCCAAAAACTCCCGCATCACGGTGAAAGTTGGGCGCCAGCAGGATGAGGCAGTCATCTCCATTGCAGATCGCGGCGTGGGCATTCCCCCTGAAAAGCTCGCGCACATTTTTGACCGTTTCTATCGCGTCCCCGAAGTCGATGTGCAGACAGGTTCCAGCGCGGGCGTGGGCCTGGGCCTGTATATCGCGAAAAAAATTGTCGAGCAGCACAATGGTCGCATCAGTGCCGCCAGCTCACCCGGAGAGGGCAGCACGTTTACCATCTACCTGCCCCTGCTCTCAGAGAACAAGCATCAGCCTGAGTCCACACAACCCCACTCTGACGTCGCCACCCAGGTCGGATCATCCGATGGGTAGTTCTTCAGGCAGACCATCGCAAAAATTCGTAGATGTGTACTAAAAAATGAGCAGACGCGCGACTTCGCGAAACGTTTGTCAGATATCTTCCGTGTTTCCAGGTAGAAGAGATAGAGAAAGGCGTTGGGAGGACCTATTAAAAACATGCAAGACAAGCAACATACTTCAATCGGTGTTCTGACCTATAACCAGGAACATCGCTGCCTATCCCTGGACGATGATATTCTCCTTCACAACGATGACGCGCTCGCGGTTGAAATGCTGGGTTACTGGGTCTCTGGGCGCCTGGAACGCGACGCCGGTGGCTGGTACCTGCTCACATCCTACCAGACGGGCATTCGCCTGCATCCAGGCCTGACGGCATCCCTTACCGCGCAATCCGGCGTGGCTTAGCTGCCATAGTTGCACGTGCTACCCCCCATCTTCACTCAACTCGTGCAACGGCAAGCCTGTTTTCGCTGTGACAAATTCACGCAACATGTGTATTTGCCGATCATACTCGTCGGCAACCATCTCCGGTTGTCAGGGAGCGAATGCTGCTTTGCTAAGTCACTATTCGAAGAATCCTGGGAATTCCGACCTTAGAGTAATTCTTTCCAGACGGGAGGAGAAATCATTTTCTGAATGCGTCCGCATCTGAGGAGCATGCTGGATTTTCTTCGGAAACAAAATATTCTTCGGAGACAAAATATGCTCTAAACGTGCCTGGACGTGGAGCATATCAACCGGGCGGTGCCGGGAGTCGGGTATGAGCATTTCGTCGAGAAGTACACGCAGGGCCGAGGAGAGTGGTTTGGGATTGCGCGAGGGTTCACCTGCGGCCAGTTCGAGTGGGTCGCGTCCGGTGACAAGGGTTTGCAAGGTCGCGCCGAGGGCGTAAATATCCGCTTTCCTGTCGGTCTGGGCGCGACCATACTGCTCCGGCGGGGCGTAGCCAGGGGAACCGAGCGGCGTAGTGTCCCTGGCTTTGCCGAAGGCGAAGTTGCGCGCGATCCCGAAATCGATCAGGTAGAGTTGCTGGTCTGATGCGACCATGATATTGGCGGGTTTGACATCGCGGAAGATGACTGGTGGATTGTCTGTGTGCAGTTTTTGCAGGATTTGCGTGAGTTTGAGGCCAATATGGATGGCCTCTTTCTCATCGAAATAACCACCAGGCATCTTTTGCAAGCGTTCCTCCAGGGTGTGCCCCGGAATATATTCCATGACCAGGTACCAGTTCTCCGCGTCGGTAAAATGCTCGTAAAAGGTGGGTACGCCATGCGTTCCGGCAAACCGCGAGAGCATAGCCACCTCGCGGTTGAAGGTCTCAGTGGCATCGATGATCTGGCGCGGGGTGAGCGCGCTGAGTTGGATGCGCTTGATAGCAACCGCCAGCTTCTTCTTATGCAGGTCCACGGCGCGATAGACGACTGAGAAGCCGCCGCGTCCAATCTCTTTCTCGATCCGATAGCGCCCGGCGAGGATGGTGCCCGGCTGGAAGTCAATCAACGCGCTCTGCTGCACACGCGCCTGCGTACCTCCAGCGATGGCTTCCTGCACTGCCGACGGCGCGACGTTAACCGACATAAGCTGAGATGGCGCGTCAGTCGAATGGACGAGTGGATGCTGGCAAGAGGTGCAGTAGGTTGCATCGGCCTTGTTAGCCAGCCCGCATTCGTCGCAAAACAGGGTCATCGCTGAATGTGGCATACGTTCCCTCCCTCGTGGATTGCCCGTCTCTAGCTCGTGTGATTGCTTACTATGATAAATATAGCATAGGAACGTGATCGTAACCAGTGCTAATGGCCAACCATATACCAACAGGCAAAAGCGCGCGAGATACCTATTTGCCTATCAATGTATGATAGACAGAGACGGCTTGTTCATATGGGCCAGAAGCGTGAAAAACAGCAAGAGGAGGATTTGGTGTATGGCGTATGAGGACGAACCCACGCAGAAACGTCCCCCTCGACCCTGGCGAGCCGCACCCAGAGCTGTACCATTCTCTCCCATGCCCGCGCTTGGAGAACTGGTTCCCCCCCAGTTGTGGGGAGCGGAGCAGGCCAACCAGCCGACTGAACCACTGCCACACCTGGATAGTCCCCCAGAGCACATCCAGCAGCCAACGGGGTCTACAAGCGACACAAACGCGGCAGAGCGGGTCAGACGGCTGGCAGCAAAGCCGATTGGCACATATCCAGCTAAAGAGGAGAAGATGGCCAGCACGCGTTTCTGGCGCGATAGGGGTTCGCGCAGGCTCTTGCCCAGGGTCAGGTCGCTCGAAAAGCCGCGTAGTCGTCGCTCATCCATGCTGCGCACGGCGTTGCTTCTATTGCTGCTGCTGGGTGGCCTGGTTCTCTCCAGTTGCTATGTGCTCGAAACGGCCATTCTGGGGCCACTGGCGCAGTTTTTCCACCCCATTGGCACAGGCGGCTCCATCGACGGGCGCGCCTGGAACCTGCTGCTGTTGGGTAGCGACAACGATCAGAAATATGTTTTTCCCGACCTGCTCACCCAGGTAGTGATGGTCGCGCATGTCGATCCGGTGCAGAAACGCGTCTCGCTAGTCTCGATTCCCCGTGATTCCTGGCTGCCCGTGCCGGGTCACACAGGCATGTACAAGCTCGATCAGGCCTTTTTTCTGGGCGCCACACCGCACCGCAGCTTCGATGAAGGGGCGCGCCTGGCTCGCGCGACCATCGAGCAGGACTACGGCATTCCCATTGACCGCTATATCTGGGTCGGTCTGGGAGGCTTTGCCAGCGTGATCGATACGCTAGGGGGCGTGGATATCGACCTGACGCACCCGCTGGTGGACGACACCTATCCCGACGACAGCGGGTCGAGAGCGAATCCGCACGATCCCTACGCCTTCACGCGTCTCTACCTGCCGCCGGGTCCGCAGCATTTGAGCGGCGCGCTCGCGCTGCAATATGTGCGTTCGCGTCACGCCGACCTGATCGGGGATATCGGGCGAACTGTGCGCCAGCAACAGGTATTGGCGGCCCTGAGAAATAAGCTCAACGCATCCAACGTTATCGAGCACCTGCCCCAACTCCTGCGCACCCTCGCGGGCAGGGTCTACACCGACCTGAGCCAGAGCGAGCTGCTCTCGATGGCCAACGTTGCCCGCGACCTCTCTCCAGCCGCCATCTCGCATCTCACCCTCGGCCCTGGACCTGGTCGTCAGAACTATGGCAGTCTCACTCACACCAACGCTGCCACCGATGGCGAGTCGCAAGATATCATCACCCCCAACTGCGCCAACATCCAGCCAACCCTCAACGAGATCTTTGGATTGGGCGATGCGCAGAGTTGCCAGATTGATGGATCGTGAGAAGCGACGCCCCAGGTCAGCTTAATGAGGACCGATTTTGTCCGCATAGGGGCATATACTTCGTATGAGTTCACCAACAGGTAACCGACTCACCAGAAAGAGGAGGAAAAAGACATGGATCAGCACACCGGTTTGCACGACTTCGATTTTTTTCACGGCTCATGGATTACGCAGAATAAGCGCAGGACGAACGCACTTTACCGTCATCAGGAGGGCGTCTGGCAGGAATTTACCTCTACCCTTACCTGCACACCCTGTCTCGATGGCCGAGCCAACATCGACGATTTTGAGGGCACATTGCCCGATGGCGAGGTACGTAAGGGTCTGAGCCTGCGCTCGTTCGACGAAACGACCCGGCTCTGGTCGATCATGTGGCTGGATAATCACAATCCGCCCGATTTGAGCGCGGTGGTCGGCAAGTTTGCCGATGGCATTGGCCTCTTCTATCAGGAAATGGAGACGTTCGATGGCGTTCCCATGCGTGTACGCTTTCTATGGGATAACATCACCGAGAACACTGCGCGTTGGCAGCAGGCGTTCTCTTTCGACGGTGGCGTAACCTGGGATACCAACTGGATCGCCGAACATACCCGCCGAGCCTGAGCTTACCCTCACCTATAATCAGCACAGTTTTTCCGTGGAAAACAGTGCTGACCTTTTCTGCACCCCCTATACCACAGCAGAGCCGCGCTCAACTATGTTACAATGCAAGAGAAAACTTCAGCGATCACAGAGAAGAGGGTACGCCATTTTGATCGAACAACAGTGCGGCGACGTATGTTATATGCAATTTGACCAGTACAGGCCGTTTCCCGAACTTGTGCATGGCGTTTTCACCCGCGAAGGTGGGTACAGCCAGGCTCCCTACCACAGTTTGAATGTCTCGCTCAGTTCTGGCAAAGAGCGCTTCGAGGACGCGGTGCGCAACCGTTTTCTGGCCCTGCAATGCCTGGATATCGCGACCTATCCCTGCGCGACGATGTGGATGATTCATAGCGCGCGTGTGCTGACGCTGGATGGGCAGGATTGGCCCGACTGGCACGAGGACTGGCCGCACCGCGTCTATGAACTGGAGACGCTGGGCTATCCTCCAGGCACACAGATGCAATGGACCTTTAAGCCGCGCACACAGGGCGATGCCGTGATTACACGCAAACGCGGCGTGGCGCTCACGATGTCTACGGCGGACTGCGCGCCGCTGCTCTTCTTCGATCCCGTCACCGAAGCCATTGGTGTGGCGCACGCGGGCTGGCGCGGAACTGCGCGCGGCATCGCTGCGGCAACCGTCGCCGCCATGAGCGAGCAATTTGGCGCGCGTCCCGCCGATATCCTCGCCGGTATCGGTCCCTGTATCGGCCCCTGCTGCTACGAGGTCTCAGAGGACGTGCAACAGCTTTTCCTGGGCCAGCAAAATTTCCCGGAACTGCCTACAGAAGAGCGTTTCCGCCAGCTCGTGGCCGAATCTGCGGTCTTTGAGATAGTCCAGTTGCCCGAAAAAGAGAGCCTGCGCCTGAACATCTGGGAGACCAACCGCAAGCAGCTTTTGCTGGCAGGCGTGACCCCGGAACATATCGAGCTACCCGATGTCTGCACCAGTTGCGCCAAAGACCGCTTCTTCTCGCACCGCGCCGACCAGGGGCTGACCGGGCGCTTCCCGGCGATTCTGGCACTAAGGCCATAGTTAGAAAGAGCCGCCAAAAAGAAACCTCAGACGAGGTACATACGTATAATGAATGTGACAAACGAATTACACTCGGAACAACTCGAGGAAAATATTGCCCATGTGCGCGCGCGTATAGGTGAAGCCGCGCAGAGGGTTGGGCGCGATCCGGCGGCGATTACGCTGGTGGCCGTCTCGAAAACAAAACCGATAGAACTTGTCGAAATGGCGTATAATCTGGGGGTACGCAATTTCGGGGAGAATCGGGTGCAGGAAGCGCTGGCAAAAATTGCGCATTTTCACCCCCAGGATCTGCGCTGGCATCTGATCGGGCATGTACAGAGCAACAAGGCTGGCAAAGTCGTCGCGCCCTTTGCGTGCATCCATAGTGTGGATAGCCTGCATCTCGCGCAAACCCTGAACCGGCACGCGGACGAGCAGGGCCAACGGCTCTCCATCTTGCTGCAAGTCAATGTCGCTGACGAGGCCAGCAAGGAGGGTATGTCGCTCGCTGAAGCGCCGGAACTGGCCAGGCAGATCGCGACCTTCCCCGCGCTGCGTATCGAAGGGCTGATGACCATCGCGCCGCTGGTGGACGACCCGCAGGAGGTGCGCCCCGTTTTTCGCGAACTGCGCCTGTTGCGGGACCGTTTGCGCAACGAGGTCAGCGCCGCGAACTGGGAGCAGCTCTCGATGGGCATGACCGACGATTACCACGTCGCCATCGAGGAGGGCGCGACCATCGTGCGAGTGGGTAGAGCTATCTTTGGGCAACGAGCAGTACAATGAGTCAGACTGTAGTGAAACAAGAGGAAACATCATGAGCACAAACGAACAGGATATTCAGGACCTGCTCCCTGGGCGACGCGTGCGTCAGAACCACGCGTTAGAGCACGCGACCATCACCATTTTAAGCACATATATGCCCGATCTGCGTGTCAGTGCGCGTTCCACTTCGCGCGGCTTTACGATCTTTGGCGATATCGATCTCGGCCAGGTGCGACGAGCCGTGGCCGAAGCCTTGAGACGCTTGCAGGCGGGCGAGGCTCATCTGGCCATTCATCCCAACTGTGGCACAAACCTGGTCGTGGGCATGTCGCTGCTGGCCGCGGGCACCATCCTGGGCTTCACCTCCAGCAGTGTGCGCACCCGACTCGCTTCGGCGGCGTTCTCCTCGTTCGCGGGCATGGCGGCGGCTCGCCCGGTGGGGGAACTGGTGCAAAAATACGTTACGACTCTGCCCGATCTGCGCGGAGTGCGTGTCACTGATATTTATCGGCGTAAAATCTTCAACTTCATTGTTGTCGAGGTCTGTACCGTTCAGGAGTAAATCAGGTATGGAGCATGGGATTCTCTTTATCATCATCCAGTACGGCATCGGCGCTTTGCTGATTGCAATGCTCATCCGTGCCGTCGCGTCGTGGTTTCGCGCCGATGAGCGCTACGCGTTCATCCGTTTCCTGGCCAGATTGACCGACCCCTTTATCGCCCCTCTGCGGCGCATCATCCCGCCCGTGGGCATGTTCGATGTGGCGTTTATCGTCGCCTTCTTCCTTCTCTACACCCTCCAGATTTTACTCCTCCAGGCATTGCCGCCGGGCTGGTAATCAGAGGCGATGAGTATTTGATGCGTCGGAGGCAGAAATATTACCGATCTCTTTGAGGGAAAATAACTGTCCATTTTATTCAAGACAGCATCCTTTTGCTCTGTTATCATAGAGTTGTTGATACTGTACACGCAAAAAGGAGAACTCTATGAGAAACGTTATTGCATTTATGCATGTCTCACTCGACGGCTTCACGACAGGCCCAAACGGAGAATTGGAGTGGGCTATCGTGGACGAAGAACTGAACCCCTATGTTGACGGTCTCTTCAGGAACGTGGACACGGCTCTCTATGGGCGTATGACCTATCTGCTAATGCAGAGTTATTGGCCAACAGTGCTC
>CAXUEY010000055.1:0-17079 GCA_964250225.1 uncultured Ktedonobacteraceae bacterium
CACCAATCGGTTTGGGGGGCAGACCGCTGTCATTCCGGGGTGCTAGCTAATAGGACAGAATTTGCGGGGGAGGGGCGGGCAACCGCTCCTTTCCAATGAGGGGATAGACATGTACGACTACAATCTTTTCACACGCGTGGAAGACCTGGAGAACATGGTAGACGCTTTCTGTGACAGGCCGAGTGTACCAGTGTCATTCGACACCGAGACGACTGACCGCAGTTTTCTCGATGCCCGCTTTGTGTCCTGGCAGTTTATGCAGTTTGGGTATATCCCAGCACTCTTCGACGTGAGACACTGGCCGTCTCCCTGGCTCCGGCGCGCAGGCAAGGCTCTGGACCGCCTGTTTCACACCAATCAGATCGTTGGCATGAACCTCTCGTTCGACTGGAAGTTTATACGCCATCACACCGGAGCCACCATCGTCAAGCCGTTCGATGTGATGGTGGTGCAGCAGGTCATCAAGGGACTTGGCATCACCGGTGGCAAGAACAAGGGGGTGAGCTTCAATCTCAAAGGTATCGCGAGCTACTACAAGCAGGGGGTGAGCAAAGAGGAGCGCAGTGCCTTCGTCGGCATGGATAGCCGCGAGGACGAGTGGTACGGACCGTTTCGGGAAGAGACACTCTCCTATATGGCCCAGGACGTCGCGGTGTTGGAGCCAATTTACCGCTGCCAGCAGGAAGAATTGACCAAGCGCAAGCTGCACGAGACGGCACGCCTGGAAAACTGGTGCCTGCCTGCGGTGGCCTGGATCGAGTACAACGGCGTCCACATTGCTGAAGACCAGTGGCGCGCGTATATCAAGAAGCGTGAGAACGAGGCAAAGGAGTGGGAAGAGAAGGCCATGTTGGTGCTCGGTGAGGCTGTGGCTCAGGCGCGTGCAAAGCGGTTCCTGCGGCTCTCCAAAGCGTATGAGAGGTGGCGCGCGCTTTTTGAAAAGGAGGTACAGGCGGCAGTTGACGCTTGGTATGATTTATGTGATAAGGCTCAACGCCTGGGATTGGACGGCGAACCAGCGCCTGTGAAAGGGGAAGAATGTACTGTCCTCTGGAAGGAGAGGGAATACACAGCGAAATGGGATGGCAAGAAGTACGTCGGATGGTCCACCTTCAAGAAGGACTGGCTGGGGCCGTGGCGTGAGGCCAACCCCAACCCTGGTGAGCCAAAGGAAGAGACTGGCGTACCAGCGGACCAATGGGATGTGAACGATGCTCGCAGGCTGACGTATGCTCCGTTTAACATCGGGAGTCCGGCGCAGTTACTTGAAGCGTTTCACGAGCTAGGCATCCCGGTGGACAGCACGGGCAAGGATGCACTCGATGAGCTACCTGATGGTGAATATGAAGCAGTGGACATCTTGAAGGCGTGGAGGTCGGCCAACACCATTGTGACCAAGTTCGGTGAGAAGCTGCTCTCGGCAATCCATACAAAGACCGGGCGCATTCATCCATCCTACTGGCAGATTGGTGCCGACACGGGCCGCTCGTCCTGTTCCAATCCGCCGTGGCAGCAGATACCGTCGATTGGTGAAGACGGTGCGATGCTGCGCAGTTTCGTGCAGGCGCTATCGGGCAACGTCCTGCTGACTGCGGACTTCTCGAATATCGAGATGCGCATTCTGGCCAACGAGACGGGCGACAAGAACCTGCTGGATGCCTTCGCCAGGGGCGTGGACATGCACTCGTTCACGGCACGCATGATGTTCGGTTTGCCAGAGGACTTCGATGTTGAGCATGAGCATGTGCCAGGCGCGAAAGTCACCTATAGGAAGGCGGCAAAGGAATTGAACTTCGGTCTGGTGTATGGCATGTCAGCAAGTTCGCTGGCCAGAAAGCTCAAAATCGACAAGGAGACGGGCCATGAGTTGATGGATAAATACTTTGCAGCCTACCCAGGTGTGACCCGCTGGCTCCATGCCACCCGACAAAAGGCGATCAAGACCTGCGAGACGCGCACGGTGGCTGGTCGTGTGAGGTACTACGAACTGCCTGTTGACACACGATCACGCGACTACAAGCGGGAGCATGGTGCAGTGGAGCGCAAAGCTGGCAACCATCCAATCCAGGGGTCAAGTGCCGATATCACGAAGATGGCTCTAGCACTCTTCTGGGATCGGGTACACGGTAAGAGGCTAGACCAGGAAATACGCTTGATAGCGGTAGTACATGACGAGTTGGTCGTGGAGTGTCCTGAGTCGTGGCAGGAAGAGGCTGCGGCTTCCCTGGCAGGTGCGATGGATGACGCCTGTGCCCACTACATGAAGCGTGTGGCAGTGCCGCCCACAAAGGTGACGATTGATCGTTGCTGGCAGAAAGGATAGGTGGATCGTGGCCAGGCTTGATCTCAAGACGGTGGATATCAGGCGGGCAGTGCTCAGACCAAATGAGGATTTGCCCTATGGCACCAAACCAGTCATGCGCAAGTGCCCAAACCATGCTGATGATGCAGCATCTCTGGCCATCTTTGTGGACGGCCTCAAGTGCTTTGGCTGTGATTTCCAGATCACCAAACGTATGGAAGCGTTGGCCTGGATACTCAAGTTGCCAGGGTGGGAAGAGGCCATCAAGGTCGCGGGCCAGTATGTGCGGCTACCTGAGACAGAGCGCCAGATACAGAAAGCTGCTACAAGGACCGCCAGGCTGCCTACCCTGCTTGAGGTTGGGATATACGAGCGCCTACTGTACGGGCTATGTAGCGAACGTCTCAGGTGGCTTCTAGAGCGTGGGTTGACGCTTGCCACTATTCGACGTGCAAGGTTCGGTCACACCGGTTCGGCGTTCGTGATCCCGCTCTTTGATGGAGAAGGCAAGCTCGTGACGCTCCGGTACAGGAATGATGACCTGTATGGGAAGGTTGAGGCAGCCTATGACGATGAGGAGAAGCCCAACAAGATCAGCAAATACAGAGGATGGAAAGGGCATAACAATGCGTACCTGTACCCGCTGTGGCGCTTTGAGAACGACAGACGAAACTATATGGTGCTGGTTGAGGGTGAACTGGACGCGCTCTTGCTCTGGCAGCATGGCGTCCCGGCCCTCACCGCCACCAACGGAGCCAGCCAGCAAAGCGTCATCTTGAAGCTGCTCGCTACCTTCTTTGGGCGTACAGAGCACGCGGCCACCCGCAGGCCGAAGCCCACACAGGTGGTGATTTGCGGGGATAGAGATGCTCCTGGCATCCTGGCGGCCCGTAAGCTGTTTGAGGAGGCGAGCGCGGAGTACGACGAAGTGTTGTGGTTACAGTGGCCTTTGGCGCTTGGAAAAGACATTACAGAGGTCATGCAGAAAGGGAACTCATTCGATGAAGTCTACCAAAAGTATGGATACGCCTATGAACTCACTGATCCTATCAGCACGGATTACGAAGCTCTTGAACATTGCTACACCTCATGACGCCCTATTCGGGGTCATTGATGCTCCCAAGCCGGAACTAGTCGCGTACTTCCTGCGCCACATCGATCACGTGTGTTTGTGCGAAGGCTATGACGAGGTAGATGTCCACCTGTTTGAGCATGAGCACGCGTTCAAATACATCGAGGTGTTTTGCATCTGCTGCGACTCAACCCTGATGCTAGAGGTTTCAGGCGCAGAGGAAGCCAGGAACCTGATGCACGTCTTCAATGAGGGTACGCGGCATATGGCGTTCCGCCTAGCAGTGGAAGGAGATGGTGAAGATGGTCATGCCTAGAAAGGTTGAGTTAGCACAGATGCACCTGGACACGGACAACACCCTTATTATGCCTGTGGCTAAAGCGGTGGACGTCGATCCAGAGCGGGCTGTGCGCAGGTTCCTGAGCCATGTGGACCGCATAAGCACCGAGCGGTTCGTTATGGTGGACATCACGACGCCCCTGGTCGGCCCACTAGAGATGCGCGTGACTTGCAAACATTGTGGCCATGCTTTTATCCGGCGTGTGACCACGGTGCAGCAAGCATACTATACCGTCCACGTCATGAATGAGGTTACGAGCAGGATTACGTTCTTACCCCGGTTTGTGAAAGGAGCGCAGCAGTGAGTTGCTATGACGGTGTTTGGTGCAACATGGCACAGCTAGAGGGAAGGCCCATGACCCGGCACGAGTGTAATACCTGTGTGAGCCTGCCGATGCACCCCTGCCCCTTTCACGGCAAAATCCTGGCAGCACTCTGGGGAGATGGTGAGAATAAGCCCTCTGCCCTGGCTCTCTCACCCACCAGAATGCAGGGCTGTATGCGGGCCAGATACCTGGAAGCGCACGGAGCAGAGCGTATTCTGGACCCGTACCGTGCCTGGAACGCCCTGCGCGGCACAATGGCCCACGCAATGCTCGAAATGATTGATAATCCTGCCCCTGGTGTCCTGCGCGAGGTAAAAGAGATGCGCTTCGAGACGACACTCCAGACACGCTACGGGCCAAAGAAGCTGGTCGGACAGCCTGATCTCATCGAGGTGCTGTTTGAAAACGACGAGAAGCTGGTGGTGAAGGTCACGGACTGGAAGAGTATTAAGGAAATTGCGCACGACTTTCTGGACGCAAAGGAAGCGCACCAGAAGCAGGTGAATATGTATGCCTACCTGCTCGCAAAGGCCCTGCCTGACGCGCTCGGCCAACCAGGTCTGGAGGTGGTGGTTGATGAACTTGAGATTGTGTACTTCGACATGGCGAAGGTCAGGCGGTTCACCAGCAAAACGGAGCTTGCAGACAGAGGAGCGATCTTATCCCCCAGATCTGCTGAGCGGTACAGAGTGCTTCACCTGGGGAGTCTGGTGCTGAAATCAGTAGCCGAGATGGAGACGCACATCACGGAGTGGATGGAGACGGCTATCGAGGCTGAGATAGAACTTGCACCGATCAGAACGGGCCAGGAGGCGGCTCTGTGCAATTATTGTGCCTATAAACGAGCGTGTTTTGCCCTCTATGAGAAGGAAGGTCGCTAACATGAAAAAGCTGAAGTTGTGGCTCGTGGCCAAAGGCGCTGAAGTCCTGGCTACCCTTATTATCGTTCTGACCAGCCTGCTGTTGCTCTATCTGGCTGCACTTGGGTCGCTCCTGCTCATAAACCTGGACAGTATATGGGCATTGGCGGCAGCTATCGTGGTGGTCAGCCTTGTGTTTGGTGGGGCAGTAACGGCGGTCCAGTGGCTGGTGGCAAAAGACTAAGAATGGGAAGGCACTGACTCGGAGACTAGAAAATGGTTAAAAATCTAGACGGGCCAGCGCCAGCCATCCGGTTGATTGTAGCATAGTTGAGAAAAGGGATCAAATGAGTTCAGAGAGCAAACAAGGCGAACAGGTACATTCGCGATTTCAGTCACCTACCTATGGGATACTCCTCATCAACCGGCAATACAATGAAGGCAAGCTGACGTTTGATGAGTGGATGAAGCAATCGCACGAATGGTCACTGGCAATGATACGGCAGTATGGTACTACGGAAGACAAAAAACGATGGGGTATAGAGACAGAGATGGAAGGAGCGGCATAGCCGCCCCTTCCCCTTCTTTTTAGATCAGAGCCGGGTTGATGTGGTAGCCAGAGGGGTCAATGATAACGAAGCACTTCATTCCCTGGTCGGCCATTTTTGTGTAGGAGGGAACGCCATTTGTGAAGCGCACATGTTGACGTGTGCCATGTGTACTCCTTCATATTGTTTCGGGAACCCGTACCAACATCAACCCACAGGTTGTTTCGCGGGCAAACGAAATATTGTAGACTACCTCTTCAGGCCAGCAATAGATGGGTGGGAGATCTTCGGTCTCTGACAATGCACCACATCCATACCCATTCTATCATAGAAATTCTACCATATGCACGCTTTCCACACCCCCTACGCCTGCGGACAGACCAGCAAGCCAGATCATCGACGAGGCAGAGTAGCTAACTCGCGTGCATAGCCCAAAAGGGAGAGCGGCTGTTGTCCCCTCGGTGTAGAATGAAAAAAAGAGGTGTTGCTATGAAAAAACGTGTTTGTTTTATCCTGCTGAGCCAGTCACTCATCCTGCTGCTCGCGCTGAATATTGCATCACCTGCACGCGCCGCGACGAACCAGACGATGAGCATGCACGCCACAGCGCGCCAGGACACATCGAGCCATACCAGGCCCAGGTGGTACGGACCAGGCTATTCCTTTGGGGCACCGCACATAGATAATCAGCACGGGCAGGACACGCTGATTAATAGCGGCAACAAAACCTATCGCGGCAGTTCTCAGGGCAACAGTGGCAATAGCCACTACAACGGCGGCTTCAACGAGGATAACAGCAGCAACCTCGGCAACCAGATTATTCATCGGCCTGGCCTCAGGGAGCGCCGCAGAAACAATCAATTTCTGCGCTCTTACAGCCTCAACTCCAGCAACCTCTATTATTGGGGTCACAATCAGGGCAACAGCGGCAACAGCGGCCATAATCGAGGGTACAATCAAGACGATAGCGGCAATGGCGGCAACCAGATCATTAATTAACGCTGTGTTTGCAGCGAGGGTAATGAAATATGCGAAACGTTTGGGCGAAGCAGCTCGCATGCGCGTTTGAGGGTATCCACTTGTAGAGCGGCGGTACTGCGAGAGAGTGGGCGCGCATATGGGCAAAGTGGAGTGGAAAGGGAAGTGGGGATAGCGAAATGACCTCTTCAATCATCAGAAACAGCATCTTTTGGAGCATTGTCAGCCTCTTGATCGTCGTCTTCCTGATTGTCAGGGCATCGTTTGCCTGTGCCGTGACAACTGCGCGCGACGTTGCTCACCCCAATCTGATTCATACAATGCACAGAGAACGCCACGACACGGCGCCTGGAGATCAGCAGAACAGCCAGTTTCTGGCGGGCAGCAATGGCGGCCTCAACTCGACCTTCGTGGGCGCGCACCAGGGCAATAGCGGCAACCAGGGCCTCAATCGCGGCCTCAACCAGGACAATGGCGGTAACAGCGGCAATCAGATCAGCGGCCAGCGTAAAATCATCGAATTCCAGAACAACGACCAGCAGGTCCAGGGGGGCAGCGACAATAGCAGCAGCAGCAGCACCTATTCAGGCATCGATCAGGGCAACAGCGGCAACCAGGGCATCAACCGCGGTTTCAACCAGGACAACGCAGGCAACAGCGGCAACGAGGTCAATAATCAGGGCAACGTCATCGGCACCCAGATCAACAACCAGGGCAGTGAGGTCAACAACAACGGCAGCATTATCCAGCACCAGGTCAACGTCATCGGTCTACTCCCCAGCCTCCAGGCGCATCTCAGCCTGTTCCCCAAACCGCAGTTGTCGTTGCGGGTGAACTGAGGCCATGTGGTGATATCAAACCTGTTGAAGTTGTGTTGATCAGGGGGAGGCAACGGATATGCTCTTCACGGATTCGATATGAGCTAATCCTGGAGCGGTATGCGCGGGGATTGAACCATGCGAAATGCGACACATTGTTGGCTGTCAGTCGGATCTACAATGGCTCAATGGTTTTCAGCCCTGCTCTAAGCCTGCTCCCCACTTCTGCTAGTTGCGAGGGCTTCTGCTCGATACCGGTCTGGGCCGATCTCCCAGGTGTTGCGGGATATTGATGACCACAATCCCAGGCCGGAAGAGCAGCGCGGCCTTCAAACGTAACCCCGTCTGATTGTGCAAGAAATACTCCCACCAGTGTGCTGCCACGAACTCAGGCAAAATCACCGTCAACGTATCTTGTGGATGACGCGCGTGCAGCGTGTCGATATAGGCAAGGAGCGGGCGCAGCAGTGCCCGATAGGGAGACTCAATGACCAGTAAGTGCGTCTCCTCCTCCTCACGAATGCCCTTTTGCCACGTATTCCAATCGTCACGCATCTTGTTTGCCTCTTGCTCATCGACCGCGATATGCACAGCAGTGACATGCGTAGAAATCGAGCGAGCGTAAGCAAGGCTTTGCGTGGCCGCGCGGTCCAGACGTTCAATCGGCACGACAAGGCGATGATGAATATCTTGAGGGCGGCCCGGCAGGTCGGACACGCGTTCTTGCTCAACATGGCGGTAGTGACGCGAGATGCCCAGAAAAGCGAACACCATGAGCGGGATGAGTAAGACCACAATCCAGGCCCCTTCAAGAAATTTGGTGGTAGAGATCACCAGCGCGACCACCATCGTAGTGAGCGCGCCCAGCCCATTAATCAGCAATTTGCGTTGCCAACCACGCGTTTCGTAACGCAGCCGCCACCAGTGCCGGACCATGCCCGTTTGAGAGAGGGTAAAGGAGATAAAGACACCCACTGCAAACAGGTTGATAAGCGCGTCGGTGCTGCCCTTAAAGACGATCAGCAGTACACTGGCCAGCACTGCCAGGCAGATGATGCCCACAGAAAAGGCCAGGCGGTCGCCGCGAAACGCGAACTGGTGAGGCAAGAAATGGTCGCGAGCCAGCAGAGAGGCCAGGCGCGGAAAATCAGAGTAGCTGGTCTCAGCCGAAAGCGTCAGAATACCCAGCGTAGCGATCTGGAAAACGGGGACCATAAAGGCCCACGGTCCACTAAATACGTGGGTTGCAATAGTGGAGATAACCGTGGGGGTTCCGCTGGCATGCGCCTGCACCGCGTAAGTCATAGCCAGGATCGTGATGCCGAAGAAGAGCGTACCCAGGATCACCGCCATCCAGGTCAGGGTGATCGCGGCATTGCGTGTTTCAGGCTTGTGAAAGGCTGGAATGCCATTAGAGATCGCTTCCACACCGGTCATGGCGGAGCAGCCGGTGGCGAAGGCGCGCAACAACAGGAAGATCGAGAGCGGCTCTATTGCTCCAACAAAGGCGAAATGGCCGATTAGCGGCTGATGGTGCAGCACAAAAGCGTTGGTCACGCCGACAATAATCATCAGCAGGGCGCTGGCCACAAAAAAGTAGGTGGGCAGCGCGAAGATCGTGCCGGACTCGCGCACCCCCCGAAGGTTCACGACAGTGATCAGGAGGACCAGGAGGACATCGAGAAGGATAATATATGGAACTAGGCTAGGAAAAAGCGTGGCGAGATTGAGCACGCCCGCGGCTACACTGACCGCGACATTGAGCACATAATCGATCATGAGGGCAGCAGCAGCCACCAGCCCTGGCAGCGTCCCCAGATTTTCTTTCGCGACAATATACGAGCCGCCTCCATTCGGATAGGCGGGAATGGTCTGGCGATACGAGGTCGCAACGATGACCAGCAGGGCGATAATAACCAGGCTGATCGGTAAGGTTAGCCCCAGCGCGAGCGAGCCAGCCGCTACCAGGTTGATAAGAATGGCCTCAGTTGCATACGCGACCGATGAAATAGCATCAGAAGAGAGGACAGCCAGGGCTTTGATTTTGGTGAGCCGCTCCTGCTCTCCCTGTGAAGTGGGCAGCGGGTTGCCGATCAAAAAGCGTTTCACCGCCTTCCTGGCACGTCCCAGCGAACTGGTGGGAGTATCCGCGGCCTCGGTCGCCTCTAAAACACCGTCTTTAATGCGCCGGAAATCGGGATTGTTCTGGTAGACGACGCGCACGCGTTCTCTCCCCGGCAGCGTACCCCGACGCTCAATGATCGTTGGCTGGGACAGATCATAGTCATCGTGATCGCCGCGCATGGAATGCCTGGGCGCGGGAGTATCTTGCTCTGACTCTGACTGCTTTGGCTGATCCATGATGCTTCAATCCCCCTCTTTGAAATTTGCTTGAGAATAGTCACAATCGCCTCTAGAAGCAGTATAGCAGGAACGCGCCTCAAGAAAAACTCTAGATTTCCCACAAAATGCTCTAGATTTGCATTACATTGGGAAAGCTGAGCTTTCAACACGCTGTTTTCGCGCTAAATGTTGAACGGAAGTACTATTGGGCTATTATGAAGAAATTAGAACAGATTATCGTGTATAATGAAGAGTAGCTCTCTAGTGCAGAAGCACAATACCAGATAGGCAAAAACAGATTTTGCTAACCCGGCGAGTCAGTGCTCAACGGCTTTCAGCTGATTTCTGGTATTGCAGCAACGTTGAGGCGTTGCTGAGGGTTGGAACTAGCTACATATTAAATCAGGAGGAACTATGCAAACCAGACTGAATCCATATCTCAGCTTTGGAGATAACGCTCGCGAGGCCATGAATTTTTACAAGACGGTCTTTGGCGGCAAACTGACGATGAGTACATTCAAAGAACTACACGGGTCTCAAGATCCGAGTGAAGACGCGCTGATTATGCACGCGGAGTTAGAGGCCGACAACGGTATTACCTTTATGGCCTCTGATACACCTAAACGCATGGTGTATAGCGTTGGAACGAACTTCAGCATGTCGCTGAGCGGTGACAACGAAGCAGAATTAACAGGCTATTTCGAGAGGCTTTCGGCTGGGGGTGCCATAACCATGCCACTCGAAAAAGCTCCATGGGGCGACACATTCGGCATGTGTACTGATAAGTTTGGCGTACCGTGGCTCGTGAACATTACGGGCCAAAAAGCGTAATTCTTCTGTATATCCCGCATCCTAGAAAAATCTCGCTGCTGAGCAACTGTCAGGCAGGTCACTTACCTGGCAGTTGCTCATCTCAACCAACAGGCTTCAATTTATCTGAGATGAAAATTTCTTTAAAAAGAGGATAAAACGTGATTCACGTGTTCTCTTCCGAATTCATGAACGAGCGTATGATAGATCCCCATTAAGGCACCTCCACCCCACGGCTCACGAGAAAACACAAACTCACCTACCCCTTCTGGAGTAAAGGGGATAGCGAATAGCTTTTTATTCTCCATTTTATCTTTTACTCCTAATTGCCAGTTATTTATGATATCACATGCTGGTTTTGCTATCTTCATACATCCTCGTAACCCGCACATATAATATTCTGTATCCAGCCCAAAACCGAGAAACAGGATATCCGAGACTGAGAAATCCGTGTTTTCAATCAAACCTAATTCTTCGGCAAGACCGCGACAGGCACAGCGGTAAACATCTGGTGCGGAGCTTCCGGTACTTCTATCCACTGGGCGACTTAATCCTTCTTCCATTGAGGTCATAAAGTAGCTGGGACGGACGCCTACATTCCCTTCGCGCTGAGCAAATAAGATATAACCATCGGAAGTTACGAGAGACAAGCCAACGCCAAAGGGGATAGGCAGCGAGGAAAAAGCAGCATCCCAATCATATCCTGGACTATACTTTTCTCGAAATGTTTTATCTTTTAAGCATCTATTCTTTGCTAAAACGGTAAAATAATCGGTGGGACGGAACCACAAGTGTAATTTCATTTGCTCGTGAACAGGTTCTCGACTCAATTGATAGGTTGCAAGGTGATAGATCTCCCCATTCCATTGCAGGAGTTTCCCATTTCCCTCATGTTCTGCTTGCTCTCTCTCTATGCGCGCTCGCGTTTGTTCTATTTCTTCAACAAATGATATTGGGCGAATATCATAGAAAGTACGAATATGTTGCGGAGCATAGGTTTCCATCCCATTTCCATCGAGGACAATTAAAGCAGTTTCCATTTTTCCAAAAGAGAAAAAACCATGACTCTCCAAAACAGGCAGAGATTTTTTACCATCGACCATACGATTGTTGGACTCCAATTTCTTCGGCATATCGGTCGTTGCATTGTACTGTGGTGCTAACTCCTGGATCTCACAGCCGATGACCTGTGCAAGTTTGACACGATCCCTTCTGGGAATCACTTGCTCACCAGCAACATAGTGGCGTAATGTTCCCTCAGGGATGCCCGCTTCACGGGCTGTTTCTCGCTGATTAAGACCAGCAATAGCGAGCAACGTTCTGAGCTTGTTCGGGTGTGGTGCTTCTTGCATGGCACGTTCCCTTTCGGCAACATCTACATGATTTTTGGCGATTCTGAAACGCTATCTAAACGATTTCTGATTACATTTGAGCGACTGATGGACAATTCCTCACCATTTTTTCCCTGCTCATCAAGTATACTTCCGAGAGAAACGAGAAGGGACTCAGCTCCTCCCGATTGCAATGAGCGACATCCGTGTCTCCGATGTCTTCCAACGGGTGGAGATTTAAGAGGCCCTCTCGGTCCTGGTTGGCATGGCCTTGCCGGGACCATTGCCAGCGAATCGGCATAAACATGCATCACCTCGGTTTGTTCTCTGTGGATCAGTGTACCATAAGTAGAAGGGAAAAGGCATGGACACCCAAAGCGAAGTTGCGAAGTTGCGACAAAAAATTGCCCTGGAATGTCAGGCGAGCTGGTCGGCATTGCACGCACTGAATGCCGGGACAGCACAACACACGTTTATTGCAGCACGCTTTCAGAATATGGGCGCGCACCATCAACGCCTGGCCGAACTGGTTGGGGAAGAGCAGGCCACCGAACATCTCTGCGAAGTTTGGGATGAGCAGGCGAGCGACGGAGCTGCTACCAAACGAGATAGAGGAGGAGTTATGGGTGATCACGCGGACCACGCCGAGCATCAGCGGGAAGCTGCCACGCCTGAGATATTCAAGGAGTGGAAACGGCGCGCAGAGATAGGCGAGACCTTTGAGAGCGAATGGGGAGATTATCACACGCTCCTGACCTTATACTATGCAGCCCTGCAACGCGCCCCGCGTACTGCCACCGAGTGTGATGGCGTCGTTATCGAGAATCTACTCATCTCCGAGTTAGAGCATCTCGCGAACGTTGTGAGCACCATCTTTTCCCGTGGCGGATTTATGGAGTTCGCGTCATACGCGACAAAACCTCCCTCAACTAATCATCAAAGTTGAGCATTGCGAGGCAGACAGCGCCACCATCCTCTCCATCGTGGTATGATACGAATAATGATCGCATACTCACGCTGTTGTGCATTGCTCAGCGTCGTATCCTGGAAGGAGCAAGATCTATGACCACATCCCGAACCCCCAATATGACCGATTATGAGGCCGAACGACGCAATTTTTCGCTAGATATCCCCGACTATTTTAACTTTGCGACCGATGTGGTTGGCACATGGGCGCGTGATCCTCACAAACTGGCGATGCTCTGGGTGGGACCGCACAATGAGGTTGAGCAGATTACGTTTGCCCAGTTGGCGGAACGTTCCAGCCGCGCAGCAAATGCGTTTGCTCAGGCCGGGATTGCCAGGGGCGAACGCGTGCTAGTGATGCTGCCGCGTTTTCCTGAGTGGTGGGAAGCAGTGCTGGGGCTGATTCAGCTTGGCGCGGTCCCCATCCCCTGCACGACGCTGCTGACGCCCAAAGATCTGCAATTTCGTTCGGAAGTGGCCAGGCCGACGGCGATCCTGACCGATGGCGAGGGCGCGCTGAAGTTTGACCAGGTGCGCGCTGGCTGTCCGAGCATCCACGCGGCTATTCTGGTTGAGCATGCGCAGGCCAGCGCGCAACACGAGAGCTGGCTGAACTTCCAGACGATGCTCCAGGATGCCTCACCCGAATTTACCGGCGAAAAAACGCGCAGTGACGATCCCTGCCTGATCTACTTCACCTCTGGCACCGTCGGCTATCCCAAGATGGTTCTGCACACCCATGCCAGCTATCCCATCGGGCATACGATCACCGCGAAATACTGGCTGGACCTGGGCGAGAACGATCTTCACTGGAATTTATCGGAAATGGGATGGGCAAAAGCTGCGTGGAGCAATCTTTTCGGCCCCTGGCTAATGGGCGCGGCGATGTTTATTCAGGACTCACGCGGCAAGTTCAACGCCCTTGAGACGCTGGAGATGCTCAATACCTATCCCATTACGACGCTCTGCGCACCCCCCACGGCCTATCGGATGATGGTGCTGGATGAGCCAATCGCATATCTCAAGGCCAATCCTCCCAAAGCACTGCGTCATTGCGTGGGCGCGGGCGAACCACTGAATCCTGAAGTGATCAAGATCTGGCAGGAGGCGACGGGGATGACGATTCGCGATGGCTATGGCCAGACCGAAACCGTGCTGCTGTGCGGCAATTTCCCGCCGCTGACGGTCAAGCCCGGCTCGATGGGCAAGCCTTCGCCTGGCTTCGAGGTTAGTGTGATCGATTTCGATGGCAGCGAACTACCTCCCAATAAAGAAGGGGATATCGCGGTCAAGATCAAGCCGCAACGTCCCGCCTGGATGTTCCGCGAATACTGGCAGAACCCTGAAGCTACGCAGAACTGTGTGCGCGGCGATTGGTACATCACCGGGGATCGCGCCTACAAGGACGAGGATGGCTATTTCTGGTTTGTGGGGCGCGCCGACGATGTGATTATCAGCGCGGGCTATCGTATCGGTCCCTTCGAGGTCGAAAGCGCGCTCAAAGAGCATCCCGCCGTCGCCGAATCAGCCGTCATCGCTAGCCCCGATGAGATGCGCGGCGAGATCGTCAAAGCCTGCGTGATCCTGGCCCCCGGCTACGATCCCTCGCCCGAACTGGCCGAAGAACTGCAAAATCACGTCAAACGCGTCACCGCTCCTTACAAATATCCGCGCGAGATCGAGTTTATGGAGAGCCTGCCCAAGACCATTTCGGGCAAGATTCGCCGCGTGGAGTTACGCGAACGGGAACAGCAGAAGCGATCAGGTCAGTAGACCGTCTCAGGCGGCAATAGCAAGAAAGACATGACCCCCGCAATGTTGCTGAGGTCATGTCTTTGGGCTTTTATCTCAACAGGGGTGCAGGGAAGCATCCCCCTTTGACAAACAGGTCACTTGAAACTGTATGAGAAAACGCTCACCCGCCGGTGGAAGGTGGCAGGACAGGCCCCTGGGGTACGGTAACGACATTGGTCCCTGTATAGCCGGTGTTCCCAAAATCGTACTGCGTGGGATCGAGGACAGACTGAGTGTTCAGCGCCGGGCTACTGGAGAGCGTTGGTGAATCGTTAATAGTATAGGTCACTCTGAACGGACCAACCCCGCCTTCCGCAGCGGTCGGCTGAACGCCGGGATTGGGGACGGTGTTGCCGAGTGCGAGCTTTTGCTGAACATACTGATAGGTCGGGATAAAGATAGGCTTCCCATTGGCGTCCATCCCAGCGATTGTCGTTCCGGTGTTATTGGCTTTGACATAGTTGACCAGATCTGCCGCGGCCTGGTCCGGGTTGGTAACATTATAGCCCAGGGCCGCGGCATACTCGACCAATTTCTCTTTGCTCAGGTCGCCAAACTGCTCCTGGAAAACTTTTGCCACTGATGTCGCTTCAGCCCCTCCTGCCGCGACCTCTTCTGCCCCTGCTGCTCCAATCAGTTCAGGGGAACCAAGTGCCAGAGCGACAAGTCCGGTAACAATCGCCAGGGTCCACTGCTCTTTGGTCAATCCTCCCAATTTTTGGGACTGCTCCTGCGTCGGCAGCATATATTCAACGTAATTGAGTCGCGCATCTCCAGGCTGAAGCTCGTTGAATGCATCCTGGTTGCCGATCAGAATGGCATTCTCAAGAGAGACAGGCAACGAACCATCGGTAATGAGCTGCTGCGCGGTTTTCACGCCCTCGTCTCCATAGCCCATAATGGTGGCTTTGATCCCGGTAGTCGTCCCAAAGTAGTTCTTAATCGCCTGGAGATCTGCCGCCGGGTCGCCGCCTTTGATCATAATCATATACCCGCCGTTGGGGAGTGGCCAGATCAGTACATTTTGATTGCTATAACTGCCCATATTGGATTCGTAGATGAAGTCACCCACAGTCGGTTGGTTGATCCTGGCGGCAGCCTCGACTTCCTGGGTATAGGTCTGAACCAACTGATAGAGAGCTGAAGCCCAATCCATCAGGACGCTATTCATATTATCTGTGGCATTCTGTATGAGCCGACGGAAAGCATCAGCAGACTCAGCCAGCTTCTGGGGATCGGGGTGGTTCACGTTGGAGAGCCAGTCCTGATATTGCTTCTCAATCTCGCTGAAAATTTGATCGCATCCCCAATTGGTAGCGACATAGATGGTCGAACTCATATTGACCGAATCCAGCAGAGTATTCAGGTCTACATACGTAAGGAAGCTATTCATTAAGGTGGGAATAACCTCGTCAACATCGTAGACGGGGATGCTGCCCCATCCTATATCGTACCAGAACTGCTCATGGTACTGATAATCACCAAGCTGCGCAAGGCCTTCGACCTGATAGTATCTTGGGCAGTTTTCGAGTTCAAATTGTGAGGTGAGTGCGTCGATTTGGCTGACGAGGAGGTTTGAGGCCATGCAAAAATCATTGAACTTGGCGTTGATCAGCATGGATTGACCATCGTTGAGCACGAAGATTTGCTGAAACGCCTGTGCCCCCTGGCCCTGAAAAGTTCCCACTCCATTATTCTTGATGAGCTCGTCGCCTGCATATCGAAAACGTCTCTCTGAATCCTGGAAATCCGTCAGCGTGGTGGATGCTTGATCGCTGATGGCTTGGATGGCATCTCGCCACGGTTGAACTATATCGCTTATATGTGTCATAGAAAATTCTCCAGAAAGGTTACAAAGGGGGCTGGACGGGTAAAAAGGGACCGAGTCCAGGCGGGCCCTGGAAAACAGGTGGCCCCTGGAAAAAAGGGCTGTCTGTTCGCGGATAGGGGTTCGTCCCGGGCGGTTGGGGGAAAAGTGGCAGAGAAATCGGTGCCAGAGGCAAAACCCCTGAAGGCCCTTGACCCCGGAACAAGTTCGCGGTCTGGATTTCCTGGAGCTGGGCCTGGCTGGCTGCATTATTGAGCGCCAGGGCGATATCCACGCGCTGCTGGAGCATGTTGTGGAGCGCATCAGTGACGGCTTTAGCAAATGAAGTCAAGGGATATTCGACGATTGCGGGCACATTTCCCACTTCAACAGTGATAGTCGTCTGTAAGTCAGTAAAGATGCCAAGATAGAAATTCGTATCTGAAAGAATTGCATCTCCAGCATTGTTCACTGCGCCAGGGTCTATGGTGAAAGGTTCTTCTCTCATGAACTAAGTATTCCTTTTTTGCGATGTTTCATTGGAAAGCTGGAATAGTTTCCTATCTGAGGGTACCATACCAAAAGCACAGGATAGCTATGCTTTTGGGGTCCACTTCCGATGATCGAAATGGAAGGTTAAAGCACCTACGCCATTCTCAATAGATATGTAGTGTGGAGTTGCGCAAACGAGGACACCAGTAAAAACAGGGGAAATAGGTCTGGCCTGCGAGAAGGGCGGGCGGGTATTTTGCCGCAGATCTGAAAAAGACGGCCCGCACTCCCCC
>CAXUEY010000055.1:17089-35868 GCA_964250225.1 uncultured Ktedonobacteraceae bacterium
GGGGCGGCCCGGCGACCCGCCGCCTCTTTTCCCCCCATTTTGAAATAATACCGCCTCCGGGGCGCAGCAAACTTATCGTATATATTGCTCTGAGCCGCTACTGTCTGTATGGAGGTTGCTGCCCATATGGTTGCTGTTGCTGCCCATAGGGTGGCTGACCATATACTGGTTGCGCTGGCGGCTGCCCATAGGGTGGCTGTTGTCCATACGGCTGCGGTGGTTGCCCATATAGCGGTTGCCCGTAGGGTTGCTGCCCATATGCTGGTTGTGCTCCCATTGCCTGTGGTGCATACTGGCGCACGTATGCACCCATCTCTCCCTGATCCCAGTTCGCTGGCAAGATATAGCGAGGGAACGCCAGGACGTTCAGGTAGCGTTGTTGCCAGAAAATGACATACCAGGGTATCTGAGCCACCGCCATATGCTGTATCTGACCCGTCGCCAAGTCACCACGAATGGCGGGCCGCGCTAACTGGAGCCCTTTCAACTGCTGGAAGCCGCGCCGCTGCAAGCCGATGCCCGCAACATTATTCCAGGGGGTGTAGTACGAGTAATTGTAGTCGTAGAGCGTGACACCCTGCGGCGTCAGTTCCAGGCGAATGTTTGACAACTTGACCAGCCGCCAGATTGAGATGCCGATGAGTGGCCCGACCAGGATGATTATGAGGAAGAGATAAATGACTATCCCAACTGCTGCGGCTGAACCGCCATCCGCCGCTACGCTGAGCATGTTTGAGACGATGATAATCAGCAGAAATAATCCTGATAGGGCATAGGTTCCGAAGAAGTAGAAGGCCCAGCCTGGACGCATTTTATAGACTTTGAGCAGGGGTGATGCTTGTTGATACATAGATGAAAAGGATCTCCTTATCTGACCTGATCTGGCAATCATGCCTGAAAAGCATGAGAACTGAAGCAAGAGAACGGTGTTAGTGTAACAGATCAGGAATGGATTTTTCAAAGAAGCATTGATGTCCCATGACTAACGGGCTATGCATCCCACCGGGGGATGCATAGCCCGTCGTTGTTCAGAGTTTCCTCCATCTAGAAATCGCCGGACCAGCTACCGAGAGCGTCCTTTGTTGGCGTGGGCCAGAACTCAGGGTAGTTGATGTACACGGTGCCGTTTGAGGCGTTCAACCAGAGCGATTGGAAGATGGCGCGCGGATAGACGATGCGCACACCTGTGTCGCTGGTCGTGCCACCCATAGCCGGGTCATCGGCGATCACATCGCCATTGGCCGTGAAGCCACGCACAACCATCAGGTGGCCGCCCGTGCTGTAGGTTGCGCCGGGCAGTTGACCTGCATTAAAGGCAATGCTGATCACAACCGGCACGCCGAACTTGATCCACTGCTCAATCTGGCTGAGCGAGTACATACGCGTCACAAAGGTGTGCAGGCCATGCGCGCCGGTGTAGGCGGTGTTGAAAGGCCAGTTGCCCGTGCCGTCGTAGGTATAGTCGTAGACATCCTGCGCCGTCTCAGGTACCGTCTTGTTGAGATCGGGATTGTGGAGCAGATTGCTCCAATAGGCCGCGACCATGCTCGTCGAGGTCGGGCTACACCAGACCTCGCCACCACCACCGAAGCCGAGACCCTTGTACTGGTCCAGGTTCTGCGAGCGCTGCGGCACCGGCAGGTCGATGCCCCAGGCAGATTTGTCTGGAGCAACCACCGGGAACTGACTGGCATCGGTCACGTCGAAACTGGCAATCGCTGAGATGCGGCGAATGGTCAGGCTCGTCGCGGGCGAGGTGGTGAACAAGGTGTAGCTCAACTGGTACGCGGTGGCGTTGACGTTGCCGGTGAAGTAGGTGTCGGTGGCGATACTACCACCAGCGTCAGACTGTCCATCCACGCTATGGCGGTGAATAGTGCTGAAATCGCTGGCCCAGATGGGCAGATCATACCAGTGCGTCCAACTGCCACTTTGCAGCGCGCGTACATGCACTTCCAGCCAGGTGCCGGTGGGCGTCACCGCGTCCCAAGAAGAGATCACGGTGGTGATTTCCTGTTTGGTGGTGACAACCGGCGAGGTCAGCGTACCGAAGTAGAAGCTACCACCATTGTAGTAGCTGATCCCACTATCGTAGCTGCCAGCGGCTTTCGGGTCGGTCCCGGCACAGAGGCCCGCGCTGGCGTTGTAGCTAGCGGCTCCGCCATCGATGCTGTCCGATGTACAGCTCAGAGCGCTGCCGTGTTCTGGCTGAAGCTGGAGAGAGGCGCGACCAAAAATGTCCCCGTGCAGTTTGACGCCGTTGAGGTTCCAGTGCGCGAACTGTCCAACCTGATCCTGGGTAAAAAACTGGTCATACTGCTGCGGCTTCGCTGTAGAGGCGTGTGCGGCAGACGCGCGAGTTGGGCTGGCTGCCACTGAGACAAGCAAAAGCAGAGAAAGTAGACCAAGACTGAGGGTAAGGCGAGTAACCGGCCTTTTCATAACCGAGTGAGAAAATCGCATCAGGCGTTCCTCCTTAAAGACCCCGTGTTCTGAACATCTTCTTGAAAAAGAAGATCCGAATATGCGCCAAATACATATTGAGATGTTTTTAGTCTACCTGGAAAAAGTGCTAGTCGTCAAGTCATCTAGACATCTTGTCCAAAAAGGAGGAGGTATGTCGTGCCACGTTGCTTCTACCCGACGTTTCCTTCTATTATCTGAACCGACAGGGGTAAGTAAATCAGAGCTTCGACGCAGCATCAATGATGGGCTTGCTTTTTGATGAAAACCCATACAAGATTGAAGTGCAGCTCTTTTGTGGTAGCGTAAATTCGCTTCTCAGGATGATCTAGCCAGATGAGTCTAAACAGTAATTTCAGCAGTAGAAATAAGGAAAGCAGCTTGAAACTCAACGTCTTTTTTACGCCCGCCTCTCTTCTCCCTGCGCCCCAAATTACGCATGACGTGTATATTGTGATCGATCTCATTCGCGCTACGACCTGTATGGCGGTGATGCTCGATCAGGGTGCGCGGCGCATCTTCTCGGCTGGGACGGTGGAGCAGGCACGCGCTGCCAGGGAGTGTTTCCCGCAACGCTTGCTGTGTGGCGAGCGCAACGTGCAACCGTTGCCGGGTTTCGATTTTGGCAAGTCGCCGGTCCAGTTTGCCCAGGCCGATTTACGCGAGCGCGAACTGATTATGACTACCACCAATGGGACGCGTGCCTTCTACGCCTGTCCGCCCGACTCGATCCGCCTGGCGGGTAGCCTGTACAATGCCGAGGCGGTGGCTCGCCTGGCTCTCGCCTTTGCTCTGGAGCACGAGGGGGATATTCACCTGGTCTGCGCGGGCGAGGTTGACTATTTTGGGCTGGATGACGCGGTCTGCGCGGGCTACCTGGTGCAAACGATCCAGCACCTGGCCGCGCAAGCTGCACAGCCACTCCAGGTGAATGATAGCGTACAGGCGGCGCTGGCACTCTACGAGACCTTCCAGCCTCCCAGAGTGATCACGTATACCAACGCCGCTCAATCCGTCATCAAGGGCGGTCTGCCCGCTGACCCGGAGTTCTGCATGCGCACCAGCGTCAGTCAGAGCGTAGCACTAGTTGTTGGACAGGAAGAAGAAACAGGACTACTGGTCCTTGAACGAGCTTCCAGTCCCATTTTCACAGTCTAGCGGCGTAAACGCTGTTCTGCATTTACGCCGCTAGACTGTGAAAATGAGCTTATCAAAGTGCTAAGTGGAAGCAGAACACTGTTTTCACATCGCTAGATTGTAATAATGAGCTTGCCAAAGTGCTGATTCTCGCTCATGGCGGCATGGGCCGCGCCGATCTCGGCCAGGGGATAGACGCGCTCGATGACGGGTCGCACTTTGCCGCTGGCCAGCAGGGGCAGGACACTGGTGGAGAAGGCGCGTGTGACGGCCAGCTTCTCTTCCAGGGTGCGCGTGCGCAGGGTCACGCCTTTGATGGTGAGGCGCTTGCCCATCACGAGGCCAATGGGCAGTTCACCCTGCGTGCCACCCAGAGTCGCCAGGATTACCATGCGTCCCCAGTTGCCCAGCGCCTGCGCATTCTGGGCCAGATAGCCCGCGCCGATAAAGTCCAGCACGACATGCACACCCTGACCATTGGTCACACGCTGAATCTCCTCGGCGAAATTTTGCGCAGGGATCGCATGGTCCAACCCCAGTTCGCGCGCCTGCTCCAGTTTGGAGGGTGTGCGCGAGGTGCCAAAGGTGATCGCGCCCGCGGCCCTGGCCATCTGGATCGCGGCTGTCCCCACTCCGCTGCCAGCCGCGTGGATCAGCACGCGCTCGCCCATACGCAGGCCAGCCTGGGTGAAGAGTCCATCGTGGGCGGTCATAAAGACCTCCGGCACGCCCGCCGCCTGCACAAAATCCAGGTTCTCTGGGATCTCGACCAGCAGCCCTTCGTGTACCACAATATACTCAGCCTGCGCGCCTCCGCCCGCCAGACCCATCACACGCTGGCCCGGCTTCCACATGCGTGCCAGCGGTCCCACCGCCTCTACCTCGCCCGCAAACTCCAAACCGGGAATATTCGAGGGCGAACCAGGCGGAGCAGGATACCCCCCGGTGCGCTGGACCAGGTCGGCCCGATTGATGCCCGATGCCCGCACGCGCACAAGCACCTGATCTCCCGCCGGCTCAGGCGTCGCTACTTCCTGGATCTGCAAAACTTCTGGTCCACCTGATTGGGTAATAATTGCCGCTTTCATCGTGTTGACCCTCCTGAAAAAAATACTCCATTATCGAAATCGTACTGTAAAACTCCAGGCATGGCTTGAGTTCTCAGAGGTGTACTCCCTGAGAAGCTCCAAAGGCCGCATGTTGAGATAATTGATGCCAAAATCTATGAACATACTGGCCCAGGCGGGTTCAATCCCTTCGTCCAGCAGCGCCTTTCCTTCAGGTGCTTGCTCAAATAACTGGCAGAGCTGGTCCTGATATGCCCTGGCCTTCTTCTCAAGCACTTCACCATCCCTACTAAGCACCTTCTGATGAATGTCGAATGGCATAGATTATCCCTTTCTAACGCAACAAGACCGCGTTCGGCTCTCTTGCTGCTACTGTATCCGATTTGCGCGTGCGTGGCAAGCTGGACAGATTGGTTTGTTGAATAAGGGCGGACGTAGATAGCAAACACATATATTATACATAAGTAGTGTTTTTAATAGCTCAAGGCATTTTTACCCATCACATACAATAAAGCATGCCATTGTAAATAGTGGCATGCTTTTGCTGGAAATTGCGGAATAGTGGGTGATTACGCTTTCGTAGCTTCCAGATCGATCTCGATGTTCACCTTATCAGCCACCACAGCGCCGCCAGACTCCAGCAAGGCACCCCATGTCAAACCAAAGTCCTTGCGGTTAATCGAGGTTTTTGCATTCAAGCCCGCGCGCTGCTTGCCATATGAGTCTTTCACCTGGCCGGCATATTCGGCGTTGAACACGACTTCTTTCGTGACCCCACGGATGGTCAGGTCGCCCAGAATGCGGAACTCGTCATTGCTAACTGGCTCTACTTTTTTACTTTTAAAGGTGATGGTGGGATGATTCTCAGCGTCGAAGAAATCGGAGGTACGCAGGTGCTTGTCGCGACCCTCATCCCGCGTATCGACGCTTTTTACCTCGGCCTCGGCCTCAACCCAGGAGTTGGCGGGATTCTCCTCGTCGATCTCCAGTTTGCCGCCAAAAACTTTAAAATTCCCTTTCACCGTGCTCACCATCATGTGTTTGACCGAGAAGGTGACTTGTGAGTGCTTGGTATCAATATTCCAGGTCATATGTTGTGCTGTCCCTTTCATCTATGCGCTACAATAGGATCGGTAGCTTTCTTAACTGAAGTTACTATAGCACCACTCACTTACTTTCGTCAAGTCACTAACAATATATTAGTAAAGATTGGCCAGGCGGCTCTGAGAGAGTGATCTGAACGTCTCATGCACCAGTCGCCCACTCGAAAGCCACGAATTCGCTTTCAGTCTCACCAATGACGGTCACATCGTTCCATTCGTTATCCATCCTCATAGCTCTATTTATACTTCCATGCCACTCATACTTGTGAGGAATATGTCTGGCGGCAAGAAAACCAGAATATTCTTGCACAATGGCCTGAAATGTGTCTGGGGAGATTTCTTCATATTGTTCAGGAAGATCAGATCTCATGTTATGCAGGCTTTGCAGGCTTCGAGATAGAATTTGAGAGATCTTCTCGATGTCTGGCTCAAGGTAAGACCATTGACGGATCAGACAGAACACCCAGAAGTGAACACTATCTCGAAAATCGGTTTTGGTTCCCCGAAAGAACCAGAAGGTATCTTCATGGCCACCTAGATGTTCTTGCATCTTTACCGGGTTCGTTTTAGCCAGAGGAATCGGTTCAGCCATCACTTGTTCAAGGGCTTTGATCAGATCAAGGGGTGTAAACATTGTTGCCATGTTGTCCTCACTCATAATTGGACTGCTCGACTGTTCCAGAGACGCAGCCGAAATCTCCGCTGTCCCACCTGATGGGACCGAGCACAGCCTGGTTGAGGGTAGGAGTAGTTTCAATCCGATCCACGCTCGACATGGCTCAGTGATTTGTGACCGCTACTACCCTCGTGGGTATTGCGCTCCAGGTTCCTCACGGTTTGAGTTGCTCACACTGGATATGAGCATTTCTCAAGCGCTGAGCAAAACGAGCACTATTTTCCGCAGTACACTGGAACAGCACATGAAAGGGTGTAGGTTGCCTCTGCCTCGGTATGTACTTATTTGGTGTCAACCACTCTTCATTCGCGCTTTCCAGATATTGGAGGAATATACGAAAATCTTCTTCAGGATCCTGCAAGAGAGCATGCGCATCATCTATGATAAGAAGATAAGCATCGCCTTCAAGCCAGTCCAAATCGGTAATACACTCTGAAAAGGCTGCCCCATTTTCGCCGAAGTAATACGGGAACTGGAGAGCTGCTGCAATCTCGTTGAAAAAACCATCCAGGTTTTTACTCTTTCTCCCTCGTATGATCTTGATAACGCACTCTTTGTGGCTTAGCGTAAGTTGGAGAGTAATATCGTGGAATGGTGGTTTCTCCATCACCATCATATAAAAGCAGGGTTTGCCCAAAGCAAAGAGCTTCTCAAGCATGGTCATTTCCTCCTCAAAAATGGGTCACGCTCAAATACTCACGCGCTAGTTACCCATCGAAAAGCCACAAATTCACTTGCAGTCTCACCAATGACGGCTACGTCATTCCATTCGTCGGACATTCTCATGGCCCTACCGATTTTTCCCGACCACTCATAGACGTGGGGGATGTTACTATCAGTAAGCCAACCAGAATACTGTTGAATAATGGCATGGAACGTCTCTGGTGAGATTTCTTCGTACTGCTGTGGAAGGTCTTTTTCTACGCTATCCAAGACCCGATGTACCTTTTCAGGATGCGGCCCCAGATAAGCACATTGACGTATAATACACGAAAACCAGAAATGAGCGCTATCTCGAAACTCGGCTTTCGCTCCTCGGAACAACCAGAAGATGTCTTCATATCCACCAGGGTGTTTCTGGACCATCAATGGGCTTGTTTCAGGCTGGAGGATTGTTTCATCTCGTGCCTGTTCAATGGCTTCTGCCAGATCGTGTGGCGTAAACATCGTTGCCATAGTGTACTCCTCTCATATCTCTATACACTGGAAGATCCTACTAGTTTCAAACATTCTTCCCCTCTGGTTAGTACAAGATAGGGAGACCTGTTGTACAAGAGTGCGCTCCTCATCTTAGTGGAGCACAGAAACACTGGCACCATCGAACAACAGGTCTCTGAAACCCACATTTAGGAATATTAAGGGTATGCGGGAAACGCGGAAATGATGTGGCCAGTTCTATCCAGGAACATGTATATTCTCATACCTGTTGAAGTGGTACCCACATACGTATTCCCCCTAACAAAGGTTCTTGTATTGTACGCTTCGTTGATGCTATTTACCACCTCCTGTGGAGACATCGACTGTGGGAAAAAGGTTGATATACCCTCTTTCTCTACGCCATTGACCTCGACCTGTGCTTCATAGACGCCATAGGCGTTTGGTGGCGTTTCTGTGCCAGGAATGATACTCCCTCCGGCCCCAGGTACACCCTCATAATGAAAACCACCTGCATTCGTTCCTCGCAAATCTCCCTCAAAGATGTGATGCAATGCGCTGGGCCTGAAATTGCCGGTATTCTGAAGGTTTCCAATGCTCCTATCCACTGGGGTGTTGTCAGATCCCTCTGTCCCATCACTCCCCAAACCACCATCATTCGAGCTGGTAATGTCTGCGTTAATTTCAGCTGGATCAATCCCCAACGTTTGGATAAAGCCCGCGTTTGGGCCGAGAGACGGGTCTGCTGCCTGGGTCGCTGGCATGGCATTGATATCAGGCGGATCAGGCAATGGTTCGTTGATTGGTCCCACCATATCCGCTTGAAAGTCAAGCTCAAAACCAAACGCGTCCTGGTTGGGATCACCGTCATTTTCATCTTGCCCTTCGCCGCCATCCAATGCAATCGCAGCACCCAATTTCGTGAAATGGGCGGAAGCGTGGCTGGAAGATCGTTTGCCCATTGCCTCTTGCAAGAGAGATGCGTACCTTTCGCAAATGACCGATGCATCCTGCAAGCGCCCCTCCAGGCTAAAAGGATCGGTGCCAGCCAGTTGGCGCTCGATATTAAGAAATTGCCCCACTATCTCGGCGAGCGCGTTGGCTCCTGCTCCTTGAAACTCGACGCCTCCATCTGAGCCGGTTAATAAGCCCATGATGGTGGTGGTAAAAACCTGCATACAATCGTTGTGGATTTGATTGAGCGGCTCGACCTTGCGCCGAAAGGCCAGTAACGGGTCGATAATTTTATGTTCAACTTGTGAATCGGAAGTGGAACTCATGTGACGTGCTCCTCCTTGCATCTCCCAAAGATACCGATACGAAGTCTATTCATCCATCCATCATTTATCTCGGCTGTAGACCTGGACGTGGCTTAAAGGATTGGCTGGTCGCGTTTTCAGTGCCCTCAATAGCATCGATGGCATCAAAGAGCGCCGTCGCGAGGTTGATCTGCCAGTCATAGGTGGCGCGAAGACGCGCTGCATAGGGAACGAGGCACTCCATGACGGTTCGCCCCCAGTTCGGATTAAAATCCTGCTCGCCATAGTCCTGGATCTGTCGCCAGAGTGTATCGTGCTGGGCTTGAGTATCTCCTGCCTGGGCCAGAATTTTCGCCGCTGTATCGCGCATATGGTCGAGAGGATAGACGACCAGATCGCTTCCTCCCGTATTTCCAGGCACGTTTGACATCTGTTATGCCTCCTTTCAGAAGAGGAAAGTTCTTTTCCATACATGCATGCATGAGGAATACAGGTACACGAACAATGTACCTGTGCCTAAAAAGTGAAATCGCCTAATACCCTGCTGTAGAAGGAGTATAGAATCGAAACGTGAAAAATTCAAGATATCGCATACATAGGGGACTTCCGTCCAAAAATTGAAGGGTGTGGGTCGCAGAAAGGGGATTCCTTCTCTATTTGGCACGCGATTCTACTCTAAAGAAAGAGGGCAGTACCATAGGGACGCCAGATTAGCAGAACATTTGTATGGTGCTCCCCTATGGTATAATTGACGAAAGCACACTACACCAGTTAAGAAGAGGACAGCGCTATGTTCACGCTGAACGATATAGTCACAGGCAATGCTGACAATTTTCACTTCTCAACCACCGCGCAGGTGGATCTCGACCAGATTTTTTTCGAAGCCCATCACGATAGCCGCTTGATTCAGCCGGGCGATCTGTTTCTGGCCCGCAAAGGCGAGGCTTCCGATGGGCATCGCTTTATCGCCAGAGCTGCACAGGCCGGGGCAGGCGCGACACTCTGCCAGGAGCCAGCGAGCGACGCGCCACCTGAATTTTTGCAGATTGTGGTGCCAGACGTTCTCAAGGCCCTGCACGCTACGGCCAGGACCAGGGCGCAACGTCAGCAAAACACGCTTTTCATCGGTATCACCGGCAGCAATGGTAAGACCAGCACGAAGGACGCGGTGGCCACAGTGCTCAGTCGTCAGGCGCCGACACTCAAGACCTTCGCCTCGTATAACCACGAGCTGGGCTTTCCGCAAACGTTGCTGCGTCTTGAGCCACAGCATCGATACGCAGTGCTGGAGATGGGCGCGCAATGGGTGGGCGAACTGCGCTGGCTCAGCGAGACTATCGCGCGCCCCGACTGGTCGCTGATTACAAATGTGGGGGCCGCGCACCTGGATTATTTTGGCACACAAGAACGAGTGGCTGAGGCCAAAAGCGAGCTGGTTCAGGTCTTGCGGCCCGAAGGCGTAGCGATCCTCAATTATGACGATCCCAACGTGCGAGCTATGCGCGACAAAACGGCGGCCCGCGTGCTCTTCTACGGCCTCAGCCCGGACGCGCATGTGTATGGCGACGAGATCACCGGCGATCCCTTACGCGGCCTCGGCTTTACACTCAACTATCAGTATACGCAGCGCCACGTCCAACTGCATCTACCCGGCACGCACAGCCCGATGACCGCCCTGGCAGCGGCAGCAGCAGGGGTCGCCGCCGAAATGCATCTCGACGATATTTGCGCGGCCCTGGAAGAGCTGCGTCCGCCGCCGGGTCGCTGCGAGGTCAAGGTCGGCCCCAACGGCTGTACACTGCTCGACGATACCTTTAACGCCAATCGCCAATCGATCCTGGCGGCCCTGCAAACAATCTCCGGCAGCGAGGTGGGACGCCAGGGTAAACGCTGGATTGTGCTGGGCGATATCTTTGAGCTGGGTCAGTACGCGCAACAAGAGCACTTCACCAGCGGCGAAGCTATCGCGGGCGTGGCTGATTATCTTGTGGCCTTCGGGGATAAGGCGCGTTTCTATGTCGAGGGCGCGCAACACGCCGGGATGCGACCCGAACAGACCCGGTATTTCAGCGCCGATGTCGAAAACGCCGCCGAACTGGAAGCCACCAAACGCGCCGTCGCTGACCTGCTCATTCGCGAGGTCCACAGCGAAGACCTGGTGCTGCTGAAAGGCTCGCACGGCCTGCATAGCGAGACGATGCTGGATATGTGGTAGCTGCTGTCAGCGAGCGATGGCAATCGTAACGTCGGACGCACTCCCGACACCGGGGGTAGGGCGCGCCGGGCATGGTAGCATTTCGGCACAATGCCAGGTGCTTCCCCGGGCCCTCTTTGCGTGTCGGGCCGGTGGCTCGCGCCGGTGCTACAGGCAAGGGGATGGGGAGACAAGCTCCTTACAATTCGATTGAAGGGGTATGTTATCAAAAATGGAGCTTATCATCTTGGTGTAATATCAATTCTTGTATTTAGCGCATATTATAATTTCGACTAATTAAGAAGGAGAGAGCGCAATGGCTGAGAAGAAAAAGATACGCGTGGGTCTGGTGTTTGGAGGTCGTTCGGGCGAGCACGAGGTTTCGCTGGCCTCCGCGACGGCTGTGCAGGCCAATCTGAACCCGGAGAAATATGAGGTGGTGCCGATTGGTATCACTAAAACTGGCTCGTGGCTGCTCGGTACAGAGCCGCGCCAGTTGCTGGCCGCGGAACAGCAAACACACGCGGCGCTGGATCGCGTGCCAGATGCACAAACCACCGAAGTAGCCCTGACCAGCGATTCCGGTGGGCGTCACCTGATCCCCGTGCAGAGCGGACCCGACCTGGGCAAGCAGGGTGTGCTGGATGTGATCGTTCCGGTGCTGCACGGGACGTATGGCGAAGATGGCTCGCTACAAGGTTTGTTAGATATGGCTGACGTGCCTTACGTTGGCTGCGGCGTGCTGGGCGCGGCCCTGGGTATGGATAAGGAGAAGATGAAGATGGTCTTCGAGTCCGTCGGCCTGCCCAATGTCGCGTACCTGGTCTTCCGCCGCAACGAGTGGGAACGCGCGCCCGAAGAGATCCTGGACCGCGTTGAAGTGCGCCTGAGCTATCCCACCTTTGTGAAACCGGTCAACCTGGGGTCGAGCGTGGGTATCAACAAGGCGCGCAATCGTCAGGAGTTGACGCACGCCATCAACGTCGCCGCCGAGTATGACCGCAAAATCATCGTTGAGCAGGGCATCAACTGCCGCGAATTCGAGTGTGCTGTGCTGGGCAACGACGAACCCCTGGCCTCGGTGGTCGGCGAGATCGTCTCCAGCAACGAGTTCTACGACTATCGCGCCAAATACATCGATGGCAAGTCGCAGCCCGTCATCCCGGCTGACATTCCCCAGGAGACCGCCGAAGAGATACGCCGCCAGGCCATCACAGCCTTCACAGCCCTCGACCTCAACGGCCTCTCGCGGGTGGACTTCTTTATGGAGCGCGAAAGCGGCAAAGTCTACATCAACGAGGTCAACACCATGCCCGGCTTTACCGAGATCAGCATGTATCCCAAGCTCTGGGAGGCCAGCGGCCTGCCCTACACGCAATTGCTGGACCGTCTGATCGAGCTGGCCATCGAGCGCCACGCAGACCGCCAGCGCAACCGCACCAGTATGTAGGCTTCATCCCCCAAAAAGAGTAAGAGATTAGGCTGGATATATCCAGTCCAATCTCTTACTCCTTCTCTCGTTTTATGAAACATTTCCCACTCCATCAAAAAGTAGATCCCGGTTGCATATGCGTCAGCAGCGGCGTATTCCACACCAGCACCGTATACGTCCCAACGCGATATTGCTGGTCGGGCACGCCAAAAGAGCGGACTGAGGCATCATAGACCTCGCGCGGCTCGAACTTCCAGGGATCGCTTTCCGTCACATTTCTATAGACGATGAAATTGGCGTTGTGGATATGGGCGGCGTCAAACCACTGCTTATCGGCCAGGAAAACATAGGGGTGAATCTGCCGATCCTTCACGACGATCTGGCGCATGACAATCCGCTCTTCACTTTGCACGGTGACAATGGGAGCGACCCAGTAGGTTCCCAGGCCACGTGCCAGGTGATGCTCTTTTAAAAGTGTCATCAATTGCGCTTCAGGTACTGGAGCCGTTGGAGCCTGCACAAGCGTGATCGTGAATAAGCTGCCATTTATAACTAGCACAAGCAGAGTCGCCACAATCAGGACGCGTCTTTTGATGAATGGGGCACTGACGATAAAACCGATAATTCCAACAATAAAGAGCATGGGGAACAGATAGCGAATTGCTGTTTCCAATGTGTTCAAGATGAATGCAGCCATGAGGCCGATCAGGCTCCAGATCAGCATGTTGACTATTTTCTCGTTGACGGTGAGCGTTTTCAGGAACGAACGAACGAACCAGCGCACCACTGCGTATATCAGAATGAGCAGAACAAGGGCGTTGAGATACAGTGGGAGCGCTGAGAGTGAGAAGGCATTGCCCGCCAGGATATTGGCATGGAAGAGAACCAGCAGGGAAACAATGGCGTACTGGAAATTGCGGACCATACCTGGCACATTGGTGAAACTGAAACCCGCGGTCAACAAAATATGCACGCCAGCAGCACTATTGAGGAGAGTGCGCAGGCCGAAAGCCAGTAGATTTGCCAGTAGCATACCAACAAGTATGCAGGTTTCTGTTGATGTGATACGCTTCTTCACACACACGCCGATGATCTCATTTAAGACCAGAGGCACCACGAAGAAGACCAGTGCGAAGGGGTCGCCCAGCACTGCCAGCACGGTGATAAGCAGCAGAATGGCAAAAGCTGCCCAGCGGCCCTTATTTTCGCTATGTAAAAAGCCTCGATAGGCGATCAAGCCTAGCAAAACATAGAGAACAGTGCCAAGATGCATGGGGCCAATTAACAGACCCTGCGCCATATCCAGCGCGGGAAAAGCGACAATCGCCAGCAGAGCCAGTACACTCCACACGCGCTGCTTCTCCTGAAACAACGTGAATGCCAGATACCCGCTGGTCAGCACTAAAAGCGTATAGAGCAGGGCAGGCACGATATGGAGCAGGGCGGGCATGGAGAAGCCGAGCAGCAGGCCGAGCGCATACAGCGGGATCTCGCCGGTGAGAAAGCTATCTGTCGGCATAAACCAGCGCTGGAGCAGCAGGTTTCCGCGCTGCATCCCCTCCGCCTCCAGCAGAATACTGGCATTGTCCGAATTATACATGACAGCCCTGCTGATGAAAAGATACGCGGCAAAGAGCAGGCAGCAACCTATCATAATACCGATCCATCTGGCATAGACATTACTCCAAATTATGTGACGCGCTTTAGGGATGGGGGCGTTGATTATCACAGATCATTTCTCCCTCAACGAAGATACATTGCAAAAGGTCTTCCATAGATCAGGGTGATTATATCACGAAAATCGTTGGTTGGAGTCTCCCTATAAGGCTTTCAAGTAGTTGCTATGCTGGTAATAGTCCGATGACATGCTTTTGCTGAATGGATAAGATTGCCATGAAACGCTCTATAGTTTCTCTGCTACTGCTTTTGATGATTGTAGTGAGCGGGTGCGGCTGGCCAGGGATAGCACATCCGCCGCTGCAAACGACGCCCACACAGGCTGGACCGGTTGCGCCCAACTGGGGAGTGCGCACCAAAACGTCAGGCTGCGTAATGCATGGCGCGCTGCCCGATCCCGCCTGCACGCCCGGCGACATCCTGCCCAACGCCACCACGCAACAGGTCTGCACCTCCGGCTATGCCAGCGCCGAACGCAACGTCTCACAGAGCCTGAAGAGGCAGGTCTATGCCGCGTATGGCATCACCCAACGCCTGCCCGGTCAGTACGAGGTCGATCACCTGGTCAACCTCTCGATTGGTGGCTCAAACGATCTCGCGAACCTCTGGCCGCAGCCTGCCACCCCCGTGCCTGGCTACAAAGAGAAGAACCGCGTCGAGGTTTATTTGCAGGGCCAGGTCTGCTCCGGCGCGCTCTCGCTACGCGAGGCCGAGATCGAGATTGCCACCAACTGGGTCGCGGTCTACAATCGCATGCCCAAATATTGACCTCTACATAAACAGAGAACGTGGCAATCGACTTCAGAAGTCGATTGGCCAGCCCAAAACATGCCGTTCTTTATGTCAAATTGAGCAGGTCGCCACCGCGTCTTTTCAATCAGCGCAACAATGCAGCAACGTGAATAGCGCGCCGTATAATGAGATGCTGCTAGCGCCGCTCGATACCCAGGCCACTTTTGACGCTGGACAGGTCATACACGCCGGCATGCTGCTCAAAACCACCGATGAAGGGGTCGGCAGCCAGCAGCATGGGCGTATCCAGGTCGATGAACGAGAAACCGCCCAGGCCCGCGACCAGGTGAGCGGCAGCGGCGATGGCCAGGCGCGATTCTATCATAGCCCCGATCATCAGCCCGGTGTGCGTGGCCCGGCAGAGCGCGGCAATATCCAGCGCCTCGACAATGCCCGCTTTCATCAGTTTGATATTCACGACATTCACCGCTCCCATCTTGAGCAGACGCGCCACCGACGCGGCGTTCGAGGCGCTTTCATCGGCGGCCACTGGTACCGTGGTGTGCTCTGTCACATAGCGCAGCCCCTCGTAGTCATCCTTATGCACCGGTTGCTCCATCAGCAGGGGACGAATATCGCGGTCATTGAGCGCCTCCAGGCAGAGCAGCGCCTCGCTAGGGGTATAGCCCTGGTTGGCATCGAGGGCCAGACCCAGGCCAGGTGCCGCTTCCCGAATCGCTTCCACTCGCGCCACATCCTCGCGCACGTCGCCGCCAATCTTGATCTTGATACTGCGCAGCCCCTGCTTGACCGCGCTACTAGCCAGTTCGTAGCCATGTTCAGGCGTGACCATCGGGATGCTTATATCGGTCTCAATCGAACTACTCATGCCGCCGAAGAAGACATAGAGAGGCATGCCATACGAACGCGTCAGGGCGTCCAGCAGAGCCATCTCCACGCCCGCGCAAACCGTCGTCTGGGCATAGTAGAGGCTGTGAACGCGCTGAGATAGCTGGCGCCAGTTGGCCGCGTCCTGTCCCTCCACAAGAGCTACGCACCCCTGAGCCGCCGCCAGAGCCGTCTCCTGCGACTCACCCGTGCTGGGTGGAAAGGGCGCGCATTCGCCGTACCCGACGCTCCCGTCCTGCAATGTGACCGTAATCAGCACATTGCTGGCGCTGTCCACACTACCGGTAGCAATGGTGAACGGCTCCAGCAGGGGAATATCGAGGGGTTCGACTGTCATAGAACGAACGCTAGTGGGTGCCATAATCGAAAATATACCTTTCTTTGTTGTCCGATCCTACTGTAAATGCTTCCATCTAAAGAATTTTTGTCTGCACAGCCCCGCTCCCATCGGCCAGTTAAGCTGGCCGACTACACGTGACGTGCTCGCGAGGCAAGCTCGCGACACCAGACCTACGGTCTGATGCGACGTTCCACAGAGCTAGCCTCTGTGGAACGTCACGCGTAGCGGGCCAGGCAAGCTGGCCCGTGGGCGCCCGCTCGTGGGAGATCTACAGCCCGCGCCAGCTAGTGTGGTACGAGCGCCATTTGGCGTAGCCCAGTTTCTCGTAGAAATGCGTGGTGCGCTCCTCTACCCAATCGATATAGCAGGTGCCAACGCCGCGCTCTTTGAGCACATCGGAGGCTTTGGCGCACAGTGCGATGCCGATGCCGCTCCCCTGCATAGCGGCTGCGACGCCTACTGCTCCCAGCACGCCCGCGTTTTCGCCCAGTAGGGCCGGCCAGGGCAGTTCGGGCCGTTCAGGATGAGAGTGCGCGGTCTTCGTGTTGAGCACCCCTACAAGCTGACCATCCCTGTCGCGCGCGATGAACACGTCCTGGTAGTCGCCAAGCCGATTGTTGGTCTCGTAGTGCTTCAGCCAGCTGGGATACTCGCGCTCCTCGAAGGCCAGCACGTCCGCCATATCCTCCAGGCGCGCAGGTGCCAGGGTGATCTGCTGCTCGGCCACGCGCTGGTAGAAGACGGGCGCGGTGGTATATTGGCTCAGATCCTGCGTCAGATCGTAGACCGGCACAAAGCTCTCCCAGCCCTGTTTTTGGAAAAATGGCAGCGTCTGCTCCAGATTGGCGGGCACCCCGCACCAGAAGCGCGGCGAGAGTCCCCCAAGTTGGATCAGCCGCACATCCTCCTCGCGCATATGCTGGAATGCCGTCTCGCACAGTGCGCCGCCAATCCCCTGACGCTGCCGGTCAGGAGCCACCAGCACGGCCAGCAAATGACCTGCTGTCATCCCCCAATTCTGGCTACATTGCGTGCCGACAAAGCCGATAACCTCTCCATGCTCCTTGAGCACAAAATGTTGTGTGCGCGGAGCTGCGAGGATCTGCTGAAAACGCTGGAAATCCAGCGGCCACGCCTGCCCCACGGTAGCCTGCCATAGGCGAAAAGCGAATGTGGCATCAGCGCTGACATCATATGGTTGTATCGTTGCGGTGATCTCTTGCATGCTCTCTCTCCGGTTTATATGATAACCCTCCCCTACCCGTCTGACCACATCTAAAGCTGAGTTCTTTATCCAGCATACCACATCCTCAGCCTCCTGGTATTTTCTCCTGATTGAGCACAAACCCATCGAGGAAGGCCCGTATCTCATACTCACGCACCCCTGCACTTTTCACCTTCTCCTCAACGATGCGTTTCGCCGCCTGCTGATCCTGCGCGTAGAAAAAGGACCAGTGAGAAACCGGGCGGCCCATGCGTATTTCGTCCGTGTGGTAGAGCAAGGCGTAGAGCATCACCATCGCTCCTTTCGCACTATCTCTGCGAGGCTCGGTACCACGCGGTTCACCTCGCGTCCCTCCTCAAGCTCAAAATATGCTGGAACCGGCCTGCCCTGATCGATGAGCTTCAGCCGGAAATCGATCCCCGCCACGGCGCGGTTATCGGGTGCCTCAAACACATACTCGTGGTGGTTCAAGTCGCGGTCATACCAGATCGCTTTCCATTGGCGTGTGCGCATTGATGGTTTTCCTCTCACTCACTCTCTCTCACCAACAAAACTTTGGAGTTTCCCTATACTAAAGGGGGTGCATAAAAATGATATCATTACTTTGGCTCTCAAGTAAAGGGTATATTTATTGTATGTATCAGCAATGCGTCTACCTCTGCTGCGTCATAGCAGGTATAATGTGCTGCGAGGAGACAAGTTATGCGCAGGTTAAGAATAAAAGAACTTTTAGAAGAGAAGCATGTGTCGCAGGGGAAACTCTCGCGTGGAGCGGATATCCCGCCGAACACTGTGCGACGGATGATCAACGACCCAAATTATAACCCAACAGCAGCAACGCTTCTGAGAGCAGCAGATTATCTGGGGGTAAAGTTGGATGACCTCTACTATGATGATGGGAAATAAAGATAGACCCAACCGGTGAAGATCGGGTCTCATGTTTCGGAAGGAATTTGCTTACGCGGCAGAATTGGGGCCGGGATGAGCCTTATCCCAGGGCGTTGTCATATGCGCGAGCAAGCGGCGATTCAGCTCAAATACCTGTTGAACAAGAGCTTGCAGGGTTGTATCAATGCGCTGGATATCTTGTTTCATTTGCAGCGTGACATTGATATGGGTATCGAGCTTGTTCTCCAAATTGTATAAATCGTTCTGCATGCTGGCAATTTTGGTAGTCACTTCATCAAGGACCACAGAGAACTGATCCACCTTATGATCTAGTTTCTCGACTTTGTTATCCAGCAAAGCCATATTCCCTTTGACTTCCAGAATGGTTTTTTGCATCTGATCCACGCGCTGCGTCACTTCGAGAATGCTTGCTTGCATCTGGTCCATGTGCTGAATCATCCGAGCCTCGCTAGCCCGGATAGCCGTATTGATCTCCTCGCGCACCTCGCCTTTGAATACCCC
>CAXUEY010000056.1:0-33748 GCA_964250225.1 uncultured Ktedonobacteraceae bacterium
GTAGAGATCGGTGATGACAATTGGGGCGCGCAAGGGCAGGTAAAGCGTGGCCACACGGTTGGCCGCCGCGGGATCGGAGGAACCCAGCACCACGCGGTCGGGATGCTGAAAATCGGCCACCGCCGAGCCTTCGGCCAGGAATTCGGGATTGGAGACCACATTGAAGCGCACGTCAGGCCGTTGCAGGTGTTGGCTGATGATACGCGTCACCACATCGCCGCTGCCCACGGGTACGGTGCTCTTATTGATGATGATGGCGTAGTGGTCCAGTTCCTCGGCAATACTGCGGGCAGCGGCCTCCACGTACCGCATATCGGCGCTGCCCTGCTGGGTTCCCGTGGGGGTGTTGACCGCGATAAAGACAAACTCAGCATTGCTCAGGCCATCGGCATAGCTGGTGGTAAAATCCAGGCGGCTCGCGCGCACATTGCGCTCGACCATTTCCTTCAGGCCAGGTTCATAAATAGGCAAAATACCGTTTTTCAGACGCTCAACTTTTTCAGGCAGAATATCCACGCAGGTCACACGGTTACCCATATCCGCGAAACACGTGCCAGTGACCAGACCAACATACCCGGTGCCTATTACACAAATTATCGCCAAAGTGCTACTCCTCAACCGTTACAAAAGGATTTTCATATTTTTCTTCAACGAGCGTAGTTGGGTCGCCGTGACCGGGGAAGACCACCAGCTCCTCATCCAGCGTATAGAGCTTCTCGCGAATAGAGGTGACAATCTGCTCATAATTGCCACCGGGCAGATCGGTGCGTCCGATACCGCGCTGGAAAAGCGTATCACCGCTAAACACGCAATACGGGCGGCTCACCAGACAAATTCCACCAGGCGTATGGCCAGGCGTATGCAGCACCTCAAGGGTCAGCGTCCCAAAAGAGAGCGTATCGCCTTCGCGCAACAAAATATCCGCTTTGCGCTTTACCAGGGGGGCAGAGCGCCCGAACATGCGCGCCGTCTCCTCATTCGTATAGAGAGGAACGTCGTCGGGATGGATAGCCAGGGGCACGGGATAGACCGCGCTAACCTCGTCAATCGCGCAGATATGGTCGATATGGCCATGCGTATTGATAATATATTTGGGGATAAACTTTAGCTCTTGAATACGCGCCAGAATGCGCGGCGCCTCGTCCCCCGGATCGATAATCACAGCTTCGAGCGTCTGCGGACAGGCATAGAGATAACAATTTTCCTGAAAATCCCCCACAGTGATACAGGCAACCAGCGGCCTCAACTCGTCATTGCTTTCAGACATACACGCGCTCCTTCTCAGGGTGACACTGCTATTGCTGCTTCTGGTGAACTGAACCAGAAAGATCGTTTGCTTCCCTGTGGCCAGGACACAGCAATCGTTGAACGCAGATATTATAGCACACCCGCCAGGGAACTCATCTTTCCTGAGAATGGAGCAGGACGTTTGTAGGGAGCCATGCCAGATGGATTGCCTTAAATCCCTTGTCCTGCTTATAGGTCCATATATTCCGTTTTAGTGATATTTATCAGTCGCATGTGAACAAGCCGTATCTCATATGAGAAGAGTATATGCATCAATTTCAAAAGGGGAAAGGGGCAAATGACCTATGAATAGCGTGTCCGTTCATGCCACAAATTGACGCCTGCTCTCCAGAGATGATAAAGTGAAGTCACAAAAACACATAAAGCAAACCTATGAGAAACGAATTGCTCGACTGGTTCGCGCGTGAGGGACTGTTGTTGCAGAGCGTTGTGACGAGCACGCATGATCCCGACGACCCTGAGATGAAAGTGGTAGTGCGCGCACCGATTATCGCTTTGAGCCGCCATCGCGACGATTTTCGCGAATGTCTGGACCCGCTGTTCTTCGGCTATCCTGAGGATTGCCTGGAGCTGATGAATCTCGATGACTTTCACCAGTTTGTGCTGCAATGGTTTGAACGGGCCGTGGCAGCCGGTCTGGGTCGCTGCTTTGTGTGTAATAAACTCCTGGATTTGAGCGGCGAGAAGCCCTGGGACGCGGTCTTTGTCAGTCAGGAGTGGTACTGCTGGCTGCTGGTGCATTTTGATTGTAAACGGTATCTCAGTCGCGACCTCAAGGGGCGCAATCCATTTGAGGTACCGCTGCGGCAGGCCGAATTTTTTGATCTGCGTTTAGCGTAAAAGGCGAATTTTATGGATAAAAATCAAGTTGCGAATCTGCTGGAAGAGGTGGCTACCCTGCTCGAACTAAAAGAGGGTAGCAACGCTTTTGAGGTGCGCGCCTACCAGAACGCGGCCCGTTCGGTCAGCGGGCTGGAGGGCGATATCGAGGAACTGACCCGCGCGAGCAAGCTCAAGGGCACGCCGGGGCTTGGCGCGACGATGATCAAACGTATCGAAGAACTGGTCAACACCGGCAAGCTAGCCTTCTACGATGAACTGGTCAGCGAGACGCCAGCGGTCAAACTGCAGATGTTGCGTATTCCAGGCGTGGGACCGAAGAAGATCAACGCGATCTATAAACAGGTGCAGGTGAATTCGCTGGATGAACTGGTAAAGGCGTGCCAGGAGCATAAGGTCGCGGCGCTGCCCGGCTTTGGTGCCAAAACCGAGGATAAGATCTTGCAGGGCATCGCTTTCCTGGCGCAGCACGCGGACCGCCATCTGTATGCCGATGTAGAGGAGCAGGCGCGCCAGATCCAGGAGGCGCTCTCAGCTGTGCCGGGCATTGTGCGTATGCAGGTCGCGGGCAGCCTGCGCCGCAAACGCGAGACGGTCAAGGATATCGATATGGTCATCAGTGTGGCTGACGACGCAAGCGAGTCAGTACGCACGCAGATCATGGATGTTTTCACCAGCCAGCCCGACATCAAAGCCATCACCGGCAAGGGACTGACCAAATCGAGCGTGGTCCTGGCCAACGGGGTCAATATGGACCTGCGTGTCGTCGGCGACGGCCAGTTTCCCTATACCCTGCACCATTTCAGCGGCTCTAAAGAGCACCATATCGCCCTGCGCAGGCGCGCGCTCAGCCAGGGCATGACCATCAACGATTACGGGTTGTTTCGCGGCAAAGAACCGGACCCGGCCCACCTGGTCCCCTGCAAAGATGAGCGCGATTTATACGCCGCGCTCGGTCTGGACTATATCGAGCCGGAACTGCGCGAGGATATGGGCGAGGTCGAGGCCGCCGCCCACCATCAATTGCCTGAACTGGTGCAGGACAGCGACCTCAAGGGCGTGCTGCACGCGCACTCCACCTGGAGCGACGGGCACAACTCTATTCGCGAGATGGTCGAGGCCTGCCTGCAACGCGGCTTCACCTATCTGGGCATCACCGACCACAGTAAGGCCGCAGCCTACGCGGGCGGCTTGAACGGAGAGGCCCTGAAACGCCAGCACGAAGAGATTGAGAAGTTGCAGGAGGAGTACCGGGGGCGTATTCGCATCTTCAAGGGCATCGAGTGCGATATCCTGCGCGATGGCGCGCTCGACTTCTCCGACGATGTGCTGGCCACGCTGGACTTTGTGGTGGCCTCGATCCACAGTCAGTTCACGCTTTCACAGGAGGAGCAGACCCGGCGCATGCTGCGGGCCATCGCCAGCCCCTACGTCGATATCATCGGCCATCCCACCGGACGCCTGCTGCTCAATCGCGAGGGCTATCCGCTGGACCAGGAGGCCATGATCGACGCGGCGGCCAAACACGGCGTCTGCATCGAGATCAACGCGCACCCCTCGCGCCTCGACCTGGACTGGCGCTTCCTGCATCGCGCGCGCGACAAGGGCATCAAGATCCCCATCAATCCCGACGCGCACACCACTGATGGGATCGACGTCATGCGCTACGGCGTGAATATCGCGCGCAAAGGCTGGCTGAGAGCTGGCGACGTGCTCAATACCCTGAGCGCCGATGAAGTAGAGAAATTCTTTCAGCAGCGACGCAAACGCATTTAGAGCAGTCCATACAACACATAGCCCGCCAAAGCCGCCAGTGCCAGAATAACCACGATATTCACGCGTTTGTTCAAGGCAAGGCCGCAGGCGCCCACGGCGAGCAGGACGCTGCGCCAGTCCAGGTTGGCGCGGCTGAGGATGGTCCAGCAAACCGAGAGGGTGACGCCAATGATGGCCAGGGAGACGCCGCGCATCACGGCGCTAACCCAGTTGAGCTGCGCGATCCGCCGATAGCCGGCGGCGAGGGGCAGGACGAGCAAAGGTGGGATACTGAGCGCGAGCAGCGCCAGACTTGCACCCGCCAGGCCATAGGAGAGATAACCCAGGCTCACGACCCAGAGTCCGTTGGGGCCGGGACTGATCTGTCCAATAGCCAGCGACTGACCAAACTCGCTATCGACAGCCCAGCCCTGAGCCAGCAGATCTTGATGCAGGCTGGGCAGGTTGCTAAAGCCGCCACTGGAGAAGAGCGAGGCCTTGATAAAGAGGAAGAGGTAGAGCAGTGGATTAATCATGGGCTTCCTCCAGCACTGGCGGCGTTTCAACGCTCACAGGTTTGGCAACGGGCCTGATGAACATAACAATGCCCAGCAAGGCCGCTCCCAGCAGGACCAGCGGAATCGCGGCCTGGAAGAGCACAATGGCCAGCAACACCCCCAACGGAATAACCAGACTCATAAGCAGGCGCACCCGACCCTCGACCTTGATCTCTTTGAACAATGGCTGAGCGTACTTGATGCCCACAACCAGCGTGATGCCAGCCGTGGCGGGAATGACCCCGCGCAACATCGCCTGGGTCGCAGGAAAGCGTTCGACGCTCAGGAAACCCGCCGTCAGCAGGCAGGTAATCGCCGCGCTGGGCACCAGCAAACCCACGATAGAGACGATGATGCCTCGGATGCCGCCCAGTTTGCGCCCGATCAGGATGGCCATGCCCAACAGATTGATGCCTGGCGACATCACGCTTAAATTCCAGTAGAGGTTGTATTCTTCAGGCGTGATCCATCCGTATTCTTCGATAAAGACGCGATAAATCAGGTACGATGTCGAGGCGCCTCCGCCAAAGGATTGCAGGCCAATGGTGCTCCAGATGCGTAAAAGCTTCCAGGTACCAGGTGCAGTATGCTGCCGTGTCATTGAGTTTTGCTCCAAATATTCCAGAGAAAGGGGTAGCTACGAAGATCGGTTTCTTTCATTGTAGAATGCAGAGTTTGCTCTATGCAAGGTTTCCCGTCCTTTTGAGAGAGCATTTTATACCAGGCCGCAGTCTAAATGATCACCTTAAGATGGGAAAGCCGATACTGGAGGGGCTACTGGATAACGAGGAAGAGGAGCCTCACTAACAGGCCCCCCTTCCTCCTGGCGCGCCACTTCATTTGAGGTGGTTTTTAGCGTTGAGCCAGCGGCAAAAACTGCTGATGGTCCGGTCCCGTATATTCGGCGAGCGGACGGATCAGGCGGTTGTTGGCGGACTGCTCCAGGATGTGCGCGGTCCAGCCTGCCACGCGAGCGACGGCGAAGGTCGGTGTGAACAGATCAACCGGGATATTCACGGAATTGAGCAACACGGCTGAATAGAAATCGACGTTGGTGTAGAGCCTGCGTCCGGGCTTGATCTCGTCCAGAATAGAAACTGCCAGTTCTTCGACGTGGCGCGCGAAGACAAACCGCGCGGGATCGGCGTGACGAGCCATCTCGCGCAACTCCTCGGCGCGCGGGTCAGTGGTTTTGTAGGCACGATGCCCGAAGCCCATCAGACGGCCCCCACTGGTCAGAGTGGCGCGTATCCAGGGTTCCGCGTTCTCAGACGTTCCGATGGTGGTAAGCATTTCTTGCGCTTTATCAGCCGCACCGCCGTGCAGCGGTCCCTTGAGCGCGCAGATGGCCGCGACCACCGATGAGGCCAGGTCGGACGCGGTGCTGGCCACGACACGCGCGGTAAAAGTCGAGGCGTTCATACTATGATCGGCCAGCATGACTAGATAGGCGTCCAGGGCCGTGACATGCTCGGCCTTTGGCTCCTGGCCGGTCAGCAGATAGAGATAGTTGGCTGTATAGCCCAGGTCGGTGCGCGCTTCTAACGGCTCCAGACCCTGGCGCAGACGCTGAAAGGTCGCCACGATCAAGGGGAAGCACGCGGTCAGATCGATAGCCTGCTCAATCGAGGGCGCGCCTTTCACGCGGTACATGCCCCACGTTGAGACGGCTGTGCGCAACGCATCCATCGGGGCTGTGCCCGCGGGTAGCGAGCGCAACATCGTGACCACGGCCTCCGGCAGGCGGCGTTGCTCTCCCAGGCGCGCGCGCAACTCGTCCAGTTCAGCGCGCGTCGGCAGATGGCCGAACCAGAGTAGGTGCGCAATCTCCTCAAACGTCGTCGCGTGGGCGAGATCGTGAATATCATAGCCGCGATACACCAGGCGCCCGGCCTGACCGTCTACATTGCTAATCGAGGTTGTCGCCGCCACAATCCCCTCTAAACCCGCCTTCTGCGGGGCGTTACCAACAGTTGATTCTGCCATGAATAATCTCCTTCGTTGCAGAAAAATTTGTCTCTCTTTACCCACAGTTGTACCACGCTTTTCGATGAAAGTCAATGAATTTCGATACCACTTCACTTACATTGATGATATCATTATATTTGTTGATTTAGATTGATTGAGATTGGCTCATCGACAATACCAGTTGACAAAATTGACAAAAATTTCTATGATTGAGTTGGCATGAGAGCGTAATTAGACGCACCACAGTTCAGAAGGCGGGTACCATGATCGAGTTAGACGGTGAAAACTATCTGGATGGCACGGAGGCCAGCCGCCTGCTAGGGGTGAAAACCTCTACCTTGTATGCCTATGTGAGCAGGGGGCTATTGAAAAGCTATAAACAAGGCATCAAACGCCAGCGCCTGTATAAGCAGACAGAACTGGAAGCGCTTTTGCAGTTGCGCCCAAGCGATCACCCGTTGTCCGTCACTCTCACCAGCGAGCAGGCAGAACCAGCCGCACCGAAGAAGCTTAACGAGATCCCTCTGGCGGAAGATTGGATTCCCTATATGTAGCGTAGTCCGCTGGCTTAACTGGCCCCACAGGTCAGGCGTTTATCTACCCGCCGCAAAATAGCCAGTCCAGGAGCCGCTGGACCAGTCCAGTTGCAAGAAAAAGCAGCCGGAACTGGGCAAATAGACATTCACCTGCAAAATATCCCACTGACCATCATCGATGAGCAGGGGTTGCGTGGTGGAGTTTTGCAAACCGAACAGGAAGTAGCCAGTCGTTGCGTCGCTCATGTTGATATCGCCAAATTGAAGGGACACGCCTGACAATTGATCATTTCCTTGCAACGAAAAATGCTCATTATAGCCTTTTTGAATAAACACATCCAGGGTTGTGTACCACTGAAGCCTTTGAAGCCTTCCTCCTTCTGGCATCTGAAGCGTGGACGGTGTGGGCATCAGATTGCGCAGGGCCGCGATAGGTCCGCTGAAACCGGTGACCCACACTTGCCTGGTGCCTATGCCTGGAGGTGGTGAGTCAAACGCGGTGGGAAATTGTTGCACTGCATCGGCCTGAGGGCAGGTTGCTGGCAACGAGCCGAGCGCGCCGTGCTTGCCTTGTGAGTCTATAGTAGTCGCTCCAGGAGGATTCACATTCACAATTTGCACGGATGTGTACACGATGGCATTGCCGGTAGTCGTGCTAGGGGTGGATGATGGATGCACCAGCGCGCTCAACTGGTTAGGCAGCGCCGGGTCGTTACCGAGCAAGAGGATCAGCAGAGCCGCGCATATGCCAAAGGTGGTGAGTAGTTGTCCCACGCGCGCCCGTGTGGGACGCCATCCGCGGGCGCTCCGCTTCGCCTGACGCGGCGATGAAGCGCCTGGACCGTGCACGAAGCGCCGCGTGGATGTCAGGAGATAGCTTCTGAGCGCGATGAGCCAGTAATGGCTGCGCGTGCTGGGTGGCAGATCGCTTATTTCTATCTCATCCTCATCGTTCGGCGAACTGCTCAAGGCTGTGTGCTGGGGAGCAACTTTGTCCGACCTGAAAAATGTCTGCCGAGACTCGCGCAGGTTAGCTTTAAGTGCGTTCAGCCGCAGCAACAGATAATGGCTGCTCGCGCTGGGAGGCAGGTCGCTTAGCTCCACCTCGAACTCGTCCAGCGGCTCCGATACATGTCCATCCTGGCGTTCAGCTTCGTGCATCTTCCCTCCTGAAAAGCGGAATGCGGCGCTTTCTTTCTCTTGCCGCTCGGATGTTTTAGCACCTTTACACGTATTATAACATGCAATCGCCTTGCACCAATGCATTTTTACCGCCAGAATGGGACATTTTGGTATATGCAGGAACATACAAAACAGAACCAGGACTCTTGCGAAAAGATACAGTGAGCAAGAGTCCTGGTTCTGTTTCTCAGTGGCACTTCATGCTTTTATGGTGTTCGAGCCAACCAGCGCGGCGGCCATTGGCTGATCAAAGGGAGAAGCCGACTGCCTGCTTTTCCTGTTGCTCAGATGGGTCCGCGCCTTCAGGTTCAAGGTGACCAGCGATCATCGCTTGCCAGGTCTCCTCGCCACCGATATTGTAGACGGCGATACCTGCCAGGCGGCTGGCCACAGGCTGGTCGCCGACCATCAGAATGGTGATAGCGTGGCCGGCCTGTTTCAGGCGGATCAGGGCATCGAGCAGGGGTTCACTGACGTTACTGGTGATAATCACGACAGTGGCGCCCGCGGGCAGACGTGAACGCTCGGACTGGATCAGCTCATCAATCGAGTTGCCAAAGAAGCCCTGCACTCTGGCCAGCGTCTCCATGATACGTTTGCGCTGCTCCTCGTTGCTGGCGGGCGGAATATGGATACGCCGCTGTTTGTGCATATCGGCCAGCGCGCTCTGCAAAGACGCCTGTTGCCCGTGTCCATTCTGGTCCTGCTTCTCCGGCAACTTCATGCCCAGTTCAGGCATATACATCAGGCTATTGGCGTACAAGCCGACCGAGTAGCCCTGGTTCAAGGCCCAATCGCTGACCGAGGCGGCGGCGCAGATAGCCAGCTCTTGCAGCTCAGGATGGATGCCGAAGTGCGCGTCAAGCTGGACCGCGACATTTAAGAAGGTGATCAGGGTATACGTCGTGGTGGCCTCGTAGATCTTGCTCTGAAGCTGCATCGTGCGAGCGGTGGCCTTCCAGTGGACGCGGCGCAGATCGTCGCCATAGCTGTAGTCGCGCACACCGATCACGCGCGAGGGGTCTTCTAGCAAGCGGCGCGGCGCCCGGCGGTCCCCAAAGGGATAGCGCGCGGGCAGGTTGAAGCTGCTCAATGGCGCGACGAGTGGATAGACGATCAGATATTGCCTGTTATCAAACGTCTCCTGCCGGTCAGTAAAGCCGAACAGGTCGCCGCTACGCATCTGCGTGGGTCCGAAGGTGTGGACGCCGCGGGTAGTGCAGGTGAGCGAGTAGTGCCGCGTGACGCGTTCGTACCAGCGTGGGCTGAAGAGGTTCTCCAGAATGGCCCGGTTCGAGATATTGTTGACGCGCAAGCGACGCCCCTGGATATTCAGGCCGCCCGGTATCACGTCCTCGACCTCCAGCCAGGGCAGTGGCAGCAGCTTGGAATTCTCAATGGCCACCGCCATCGTGATTTCTTCGCCAAAGAGCACGCGCTTCTCGCTCAATTCGCGTTGAAAGCGCAGGTTGTTCAGGCAGTACTTGCCCCAGATGTCCGCTGTGACCAGGACGAGCAGTCCCAGCAGGCCCACCACGAGCAGTAGCGGTTGCCGGAAGATCAGGGCCAGCAGGCTGAGGCCAATGCAGGCATAATACCAGTTTCTACTCATGATTCAACCGGCACGGGCACGCTATGTAGCACGTCGTCTACAATCTGCTCCATCGCTCGACCGTGCAGACGCGTCGAGCTAGTGGCCAGGATACGATGGGAGAGAATGGGCTGGGCCAACCGTTTCACATCGTCGGGAATAACATAAGATCGTCCATGCACAGCGGCGTAGGCCTGGGTTGCGCGATACAGGGCCAGCGTGCCGCGTGGACTGACGCCCAGTTCGACGCCGTTGTGATTGCGCGTGGCGCGCACCAGTTCCACGATATAGGTTTCGAGGCTGGCATCGACGCGCACGCGCCGAATAATCGCCTGCAAACCCCTGAGCTGTTCCGCCGAGAGCACTGGTGTGACATCTTGTAGTGGCTGATTCTCTTTGAAGCGTTGCAGGATCAGGCGCTCCTCCGATTGGTTGGGGTAATCCAGGCGCAGACGCATCAAAAAGCGGTCAAGCTGAGCCTCTGGTAGCGGGAACGTGCCTTCCAGTTCCACCGGGTTCTGGGTCGCGATGACGATAAAAGGCCGGGGCAGTGGCATCGTCTCGCGTTCAACGCTCACCTGGCGCTCTTCCATAGCCTCCAGCAGTGCGGACTGTGTGCGCGGCGTGGCGCGGTTAATCTCATCGGCCAGCACCACCTGAGAGAGCAGCGGGCCGGGCCGGAACTCGAATTCGCTGTGTTTCTGGTTATAGAAGGTAATGCCGATAATGTCCGAGGGCAAGAGATCTGGGGTGAACTGAATGCGCTGGAAAGAGCAGCCCAGCGAGCGAGCCAGAGACTTGGCCATCGTCGTTTTACCAATGCCCGGCACATCTTCGAAGAGCACATGCCCCTCGCAGAGCAGCGCCACCATCAGCAGGTCGATCACCTCTTCCTTACCGACAATCACATGGCTCACGCTCTGGCGCACCAGGCGCGCCATCTCCTGCACCAGGCGAATTTCATCTGTTTGTGTCATGATACCGCAAATCCTTTATACAATAGAATTCAAGAGAGCCAAAGGCACCCACGGGACGGGAGGAACCAGCACGTTTCTGATCTTGCATGATTATACATGCCTATATTCCAAAACAGCAAGGCTCAACAAAAAGTTACACCTTTCCGATTTGGCAGCAGAAACCCCGATCAAGGGGTTTGCCAAAGCGGAATAAGAGAGTTACACCTTTATACCCACTTCTGCTTCAACTCATCCCAGACCTGCTTCACGCGTGCCACCTCGTTCTCGCCGGGTCGCTTGCCGCTGTAGCGTGCCAGCACATACGCCTCGGTAATCAGCTCCAGTTCAGGGCTGCCCAGCTCCTCTTGCTGCCCCAACTGACGCCAGAACTCATAGGGTGTCTCATCGCGTGCGCGGGCGTGGCCACTGCTGGCCGCCTTCTTGAGCAGAGCGCGGTAGACCTCGCGAATGCTGCGGATGCCCGGCTCCGCCAGACGCAAATCGTCGAACGCCTGACCTGAACCATTCCTGCGCCGTCTGCGGAAAGGATTCAGAAGCGCTAGCAGGGCCAACAACTGCGCGAGGAAAAGCGACCAGTTGAAAACCGTCTCGTGAAGCTCATCGTTGCTCTCTTTACGAGCCTTCTTTGCCTGCGAAAATTTCAAATTTTGCAACTGTTGAGCGCGTCGCCACAAGAGGAAAGCAACTATCCCAACGATTACCAGCAGGCCCAGAATAAAGAGCCAGTATGGGAACGGGGTTATCTGCCCTGGAGGGAAGTGAATAGGCCTGGCGTGTCCTGGCTCGCTATCTGTTTGTGGTTGCTTCATCGGCGTCAACGTACCGGTTGTGGCAGTACCGAAGAAGATGGCGAGCAGGATGGCCACCAGACCGAGCAGTAGCATCGAGAACCAGATGATGCGCTCCTGACTTGCCGCGCTGCCCCAGAGTGTGACGCGGTGAAAACGGCGCAGATAGCTGGCATTTTCCAGGGCGCGGGTGGTGAGCACACAGATAAAAAACGTGGCAGCTAACAGAGCCAGGATCTGTGGAGACAGGCGCGTTGCCTGGGCATAAAAGCGGAGGAGAAACACGCCAATGACCAGCACAATGCAAACGCTTCCCCATTTGAAGAGGCGCTGAATATCATCGGAAATGATATGCTTCGTGGCCAGGCGATACCCGCGCCAGCCAGCAATGCCCGCGATTAGAGCCAGCACGATTGTCTGAATAACCGGAAGAATATCGACATGGATATCGGCCCACGCGCCAGGTGGTGCGTCTGCTGGCGGTGTGACAGGGATAAAATCACGCACAAGCGCGAGTAGCCAATCAGGTGAAACAAGCGGGGTCGTTTGCGCGTAATTATTGAGCCAGACAAACACAAGCGCGAGGCAGAGCGCTAGGGGCAGCCAGGTCATGGGTTCGATCACCCTGCGCACTACGCCTGTAGGGGAGTAGCGTTGAAAGAGCCTGCTGGACGTGTAAAAGCCCAGCATGATAAGTAGCAGCCCCCAGAATGGCAACAATGGTTCCGCCATCCCCGCAAAGTTCACCGAGACGGCCAGACCCACCAGCAAAGCATACCCTACACATACCTCGCCTCCGAGCAGGAGCAAGGGAATCAGGCGTTCCCCCAGCGTGGTCGCGCTGAACCGCCGGGTAATCGCTTCTTCGGCGGCATCATTATGCGCACCGTCTGCGCGTACCGGGCGCGTGCTGTTTTTTTCGGGAAGAACCTGTCTCATACAGGAAAGCCCCCTGAGTATTTTGTTTGTTTAGTAGTATATCATTATTTTCGCGTGTTTGGTTACAAAGATAGGCAAGGCATTAGCAACTCATCTCAACCAGTTGAGCCGGGGTTTGCTGATCGCCAATATACGTCGTGCCAGCCGTCCAAACCTTACCGCCCGCTACAGCCAGCACACTTAACTGACCCACAGGCGCTTGCGGCAACGACATCACTTTCCAGCGCTTCCCATCCCAATGCGCAATAAACACTGGCACAACCGTGGTCCCTGGAGCAAAGCTAGATCCGCCACCTGCCACCCAGATATTGTTCGATGACCGCACAAACACAGCGCTTTGATCCTGATACAACGTAGAGGCATCGTTCGGATTCTGTGTCCCGTGCAGAATAAGTTTGGGCAACGTTTGTTGTTGCAAGTTCGCACCATCCCAATGCGCAATAATCGTTTGGCCCGTTGGACCCGGCAAACTTGACGGGTTGCTTCCCGCCGGAACAGTTATCTGAGCATCACCGGTCAGCCAGATATCGTGTGGCGAAGAGGCCTGGAGCGAGAGTAAAAAGAAACTTACATTTGGTCCTGAGACCAGGTGATCCAGGCCAGAAATCTGAGTCCACTGCTGGCCATCCCAGTGAGCGAGCAAGGGCAGAGCACCCTGGCCGGGAGGAACATCGGCAGAGCCAGCCACCCAGATATCATCTTTCGCCGGGGCTACCACCGCTTGCAAGAAGTTGGCGTGGAATGCATCGGGCAGATTCAGCATACCCCACTGATTGCCATCCCAATGCTCGATCAGAGCGCCATGAGAAGAAGAGCCAACCGCCCAGACATCATTTGCTGAGGACGCCGCAATACCCTGCAATTCATTATGACCGTTAGTTTCGGTTGCCCCATCAGGACTGGGTACAATGCTCCAGTGATGGCCATCCCAATGCTCGATCAAGGTGTGGATACCGCCGAGGAAATCTCCTTGAGAATTAGCATTTTGTGGTGTCTGTAGCACCGAACCAACGGCCCAGGCATTGTTAGGAGCGATCTCAGCAATTGCCTTCAAGCGACTCCCATTCTCCCCACTGTTTGGACTGGGCATCACGCTCAAACTCGTGCCATTCCAATGCTCGATCACCGCCTGATTCGGCGTATTGCTACTCTGACTTACTAGATAGCCATCCATCCAGATATCACGCGACGAAACCGCGTCAATCCCGTTCAACTCAGGAGTGCCCGCACTGGTATTCAAGCCGACCACTGGTACTGAGCACCAACCGGGATGGGTCGAAGTAACTGGAGCTGTTGTGTGCGGATTGCGCAACAGTTGAAATGAGAGGATACCACCTCCAACAACGATACACAGCAGTAGTACTACTCCTGATATCAGGAACCAGCGCCTTTTAGGAGAACGAGTGCTCTCAGGCTCCTGTTCTGACTCGAACGCTGTCTCTTGTTGTGATGATTTATGGATGCCTTCTTCGAATTCCATGATGATCTCCTCTGATCTGAAAGGCAAAACGAGAATAAAATTGATTTTTATTATATAATATATTATGCTGTCTCTTCAGCTTTACACCGACATGATCTTCAAGCCCAAGACTACTTTGGATGTCTACTGACTGTCTGATAAATTTCCATATCTTGGAAACGAAGACTAGCAAATAAACTTTGTCTCCGAAGTAGTTTTGGGCTTTTTGTTAGGGAAAGCAACAGTTATCCTACTAAATTAACCGCTACATCCACAAGTACAGCCTGTACAACACCCACCCTGGCCAATCGGATTGCCCGAAGCGCAACCATCACATAAATTGCGGTTGTAACATCCTCCCGTCGATTCATACAGTTCCATTATCCCGCTGCCCGATCCATGGAAACACGGACTACCTGAACAAACACATTCGCATACCCAGAATTGATCCCCTTGTTGGGGACACGCTGGGCAAGCGAGCGCAGATTTGGTAGTAATGCCAAAAGCTAATCCAGCCACGGATGCTCCAATGGCGATTTCTTTGGTCCACTTAAAAACAGAACGACGTGATACAGATTTCTGATTTCGGAGTTCTTTCATGGTTCGTTGGCTCCCTTTCTTAAATATATGCTGATGCATATACGCTCAAGAAGCAATTGGATTGGCCTGAAATGCTTCCTCAAACAAACGCTGAAGGATATTCTCTTGGGTTGCCATGTCTTTAGCGCGGACCTTTCCTTGCTCGTCAAGCATAAAAGCATAAGGGATAGCTTTTATATCATAGATCTCGCGGGCAAGATCTTGCTCTGGCGTCAGGATAGGTACAGGTAACTGGTGCTCCATTACATAAGCTTGGTTAGCCTTATAATCAGTGCTTCCCAGAACCAACAACTCTAGGTCAGGCTCTTGCTGATGCAAAACATTCAGCGATTCGATTGCCCTGGCACAAGCGGAACATGTTGGCGAGATAAACAGCAGAAGTTGTTTCCGTCCTTGATAGTCCTCCAGGCTCACTCGTCTATGCTGCGGATCTTCTGCTGTAAATGAGGGAACCTGCATACCTATAGCTGGACCCCAATCCTTTGGCATAATGGTATTTACACCAGACGTTGTTTTGCTTTGCAGGCGTAGCTGGCCAAGGCCACGTAACAACAAAAGCAAGAGGGCAGTCTCGCCAAGTACCAGAACCCACAAGGCGACAATACTGACAGTAATCCATGCAGGTATAGCCATATGCCTCCTTTCGGCATTTCTCCCTATCATCGGTGCGTCGGTGGTGTCCTAACTCTCCGTGTGCAACATAGCGCGCGCATAATTGAATAGCCAGAGAAGTAACAAAATGACGCCGACGACCAGCACTACAGGGACAATGGTCGTTAAAAAAGTTTCGTGAAGCAGTTTCGGTTCACGAAGGAAACTGGCAAGTGTCAGTTGGTCAGGTGCTGTCCAGAAAAGCACGCCAACCATAGCAATCAACAGTACATTGCGTCCAACTACCCACCAGGAAATTTGGTGATCCCCCAACGCGCCTTCACAATGGCAGGAGAGATCGCTGCGCCCTCGCGAAAGGTTCAAAGCAATGGCCCCGCTAAATACAAGAAACAAAACGATAGCGAGAGCAGCAGCAGGGATCAGCAGTATGCCGCTGATTAGACCAAAGCCAGCGAGCACTTCTGCACCAGGAATGCTAAAAGATAACAGCAGAGACAAAGATAACTTTTTCTCTAGCAGAAAGGGAATAACCTGATAATCTTGAATTCCCCGACGAAAATGGCGTGGATGCACCAGTTTTCCAATGGCTGAACTCAAAAGAATAGCACCCAAGAAAATACGAAGAAAAAGGCGCATGGTGACAAGGTCAAGTGGTAATCCCAAATCCTGTTCTCCTACAAATACGGTGGCTTTTATTTTTGACAAGCATATATATATATATCAATTAATCAGAAAAGTCAAGGGCAAAATGTGGCAAATATGGTCTTTGCTCTCCAAAAAATGAATATCTATGGCGCATAATTACGCATAGAGCAAAGAGGGAACTTCTTTAAGATCGAGGAGATGATGAGTTCGGGCAATTTGCTATACTATCGCGTCCATTTCACCCTTCAACAGTCACGGTGACGACCTGCGAGCTGACCTGCTGGCCGTGCTGGTCGATGGCGACGGCCTGGACCTGGGCCTGCACGGTATCGGTCTGGGCGGAGAAAATGCGGACGTTCCAGGGGAGGGTGGCGTGGCCGTTGTCGTTGGTAGTATGGACGCCGCTGAAATAGGTGGAGGGTGTGGCGTTGTAGCTGACCTGGAGCCTGACGCGCACACCTGGCGAGCTGGTCTGCACCTCCACTGCCACGCGGCTGTCGTTTGAGACAACGCTGGGGATCTGCACAATTTGCACGTTCAGCGCACCTTGCCCCTGGTCCATTGGAGTGGGCGATGGTTGCAGTTGGGGAGTGGGCACAGCAGTCGGTTGGCTGGTCGCGGGCGTGGAAGCGTTTGGGTGGTTGGTGACGATGCCGCTGGCAGTTGGATGCTGGCCAGACGCGGTTCCATTGTTGCTCAGCAGTGTTGTAGCGCCAAAGGCCACGAAGACAAGGGTTGCGACCACCACCAGAGCGATAGCCAGCGAGAGCACCAGATAGACGGGGTCCTTGCGCCGCCGTTTGCGGGGCGGTTGGGGCGCGTTTTGAGGATACGCATAGTGCGCTGGATCTAGCGGCACAGGCGTATGCTGGGGATAGGCGTATTGAGTCGGATCGGGCGGCAGCGACGAGTGAGGCTGACCGGGCCACGCGGCAATGGTCGGCGGGTAGGCCGGCTGTGTTGACTCTACTGGCGCGGGCAAGATTAATTTGCCAGTCATCGACTGGAAATCCTGTCGCTCTTGATCTGGATCGTGAAACATAGCCTTCTCGTTTCTCTCGCGGCGTCCCCCCAGGAGAAGCCTGCTCTAACCCGCGTGTACTTTTGCACTTTAGCGTAGATTATACTGCACCGTGTGTCAGGTTGCCCAGAGGGATAGGCCAGAAGGACTATGTGGCGCACGCGGGCCGCTTCTTTCCTACCCTGAACGTTTGCAATGGAGAAACATTTACGGACTGCCCACTGGGCAGCCCGTAAATGAGAGAATAGCCATTATCCCAGGAAAAGCTGGATGAATGTGAGAGCGCTAGGTGAGCGGAGTACTGTTGTTGATAAAGGAAAAGGCCGCTAAAAGCGGCACAAGCACATCCGCTCTAGGTGTACCAAAACCAGTTGTCGGGTCCCATCCTGGCGCGGCATTGAAACCGGTGACAGAGACAAAGTTACCGTTGGAGTCCTTCTCCATCACGGAGTTATTGCCCACGGTGATGTCATGGAAATCGACCGCGCTGAGCGCCTGATTCTCGCCGATGTGGTAGAGCGAGGTGTTGATGAAGCCCATGCGATGATTGGACAACTGATCACCAAGCGCCACCAGTCCGGCCCAGTTGGGCGCGCCAACACTGGTTCCACCAAAGATGAAGAACGGAAAAGGATTCTTCGTGAGGTCAATAGTAGGATCACAGATGTGACAGGCCACCAGCACCCCGTGGTTGATAGAGCCACTATAGGCAATATCGGGTACGCCACGCTGGCCCGCTGGGATGGCGCTGACGCCATTCTGGTAGGCTGGCCGTGTAAAGCGGTTGCTAAAACCACCGCCAGTTGAGAAATTGCCGTTCTGAGTAAACGCGAAAGCACCGGCAGGCTCATTCAAGGCAATCTCATGATCGTAGGTGCCTGGCGCTGGATGGTTCGCAGGACACGGGAAAGTGGCGTTACAATCAGGGGCGGCAAACAGCTCGGTTGCGCCCACTGCTGTCACAAACGGATCGCTGGCTGGCCAACCCACCGCCTGCTCCCAGGAAGTGCCATCACAGGTCATCTGGGCCGCTCCCTGATCACCTGAAGAGGCAAAGAGCGTGATATGCTTGCGCGTGGCTTCAGCGAAAACACTATGCTCTTCTGCGAGTGAGGCAGCCGAAACACAGGCTTCGTTTTCCCCAAAGCTCTGCGAGATCACATCGCCCAGGTTGTGTTCAACGGCAAAACGCGTGGCGCTGATGAGATCCTTGTTGCTATTGCTCTTGGCCAGCACCAGGTCGATATTGGCGGCTGGCGCAATCGCGTGTGCCCACTGAACATCGAGGGTAATCTCTTCCCCGAAACCATTCGGGTTCGGGTTGTTTGGATCGAAAGGAGCCAATCCATCGGGCGCGATCTGCGTAAAGGATGGCGGGGCGGGCAATCCAAATGTGCTATCGAAAGCAGCCAGCTCTTCTTGAACGAAGGGGTCCTGGAAGGCATCGATAATCACAATGGTTCTGCCCTTGCCGGTAATACCCTTGTTTAGCAATGTATCGATGTGGTACGCGCGCCGGATTTGCTGAGGGCTATAACAGACAAGTAACTGGGGATTGTGTAAAGAGCTGCGGTCAGTTTGACAATTAAAGGCGGCGTCTTTGGCGTCGCCGGCTGGCTGCACGAATGGATGGGCCGTCACATTCCCATCAAAGGCACTCGCGCCTTGTTTCGCAGCAGCCATTGAAGTAGGGGTTGCACTGCCGATGAAGCCCATCAGCATAACGAGTGAAATCGTTGCACTCAGTACAAAACGGGTGTGTAGAAACCGGAGCATGGAATTCCTCCCTGCACTGCTCTCCAGGTAAAAATAGCATATTGAGCGTATGAGCACCATTATTTTGCCTGGAGAGAAACGCTTCCCTGATCTTTGAAATAAACGGCATGATCTCTCTCTATTTGGTACGTGGGAAGGTTACAAAGGCGGTTTACCAGACTTGTAGCAATTCATGCCAACGCTGCGACCTTTCAGTAGGGGATGCCGACTGGAGCAAGCCCTATAATACTTCTCACTTTTTATCCCTTGCTGAATTGCCTGGCAAAAGCTGAATACTCAATATCAAACCGACAATGCTCAGTGCCAGGGCCAGCACGAGAAAAATAGGCGGCAAAATCCTCCATACAAGAGTAAAGAAAAAGAGTAAGAGCACCACAAAACCTAAACTTGAATAAACTAATCGCTTTATCTTTCTCTGCTTCATGAAGCATTTACCTTCCTTTTCCTTTATAGAATTTGAAAAACATTATTTCGATGGAGAGCTTATAGCGCACACTATAAGCTCTCCATCGAAACGTAACCTCCTTCACTCGATTTTCTACCCGCTTACTAGACCCTCTAGTGAAGCCCCTGTAGCAAACCCTAGGCAAAAAGCAGTTACTCCAACAATGATTGAAACACCAATTAATCCTACCCATGGTGCCCATGCAGGTGCTGTGCTTATTGCGCCAATAGTAACGAGGTATCCAATAAGCCCCTCAAAGGCCCAGGCAGCTCCCCCGAGGATATTGCCGAGTGCCCCAAACGGGGACGTCTCACACATTAAGAACCAATCCAGCCACGAATTCGCTCCACTCGGATCGGTCAGATTCACCGGATCATCCTGTGTACATACATACGGGTTGGCCTTGACCGTCTCCTGCAAACTCCCGCCAATCGGGGTGTGCTGGGTCCAACGACCCAGAGTGGTATTGTCGTAGCGAATGCCAAACTTGGTGAGGCCGGAGAAGCCATCGGAGTAACCCCTGTCGAAGCGCCAGGGGTTCCCCTGCATCGGTGCTGAATTTACTGTATTCGTGAGGTTGCCGTAGGGATCGTAGACATAGCGCTCGTTGCCAACCAGGTTGCCGTTGCTGTCGGTCAGCCCGACGACTGAGCCTAGCCCATCAAAGAGATAGTAAAACGTCCCCGATGGGGTGCGCTCGCTGACGAGTACACCACTACTTTCACGCGTGAAGTAGGTGGTTTGGCTACTCGTCGGGTCAGTCTGGCTACTAATCCCAAAGGGCGCGTTGACGAACGTTGCGTTCAGCGTCGACACTCGCTCAGTCTGATCCGGGCCGGTATACTCATAGGAGTCAGATACAAACGGCCCCTGGCCATCTTTCTGTGTCACGCTTGTCATCTGATCTTTCGCGTTATAGCCGTAGTTTACTGACACTCGCGTCCCCTGTGAAACGAGTGTAGCATGTGTCTGGTTCCCATTACCATCGTAGCTATATTGCGCACCGTCTGAAGTCGATGTGAGTTCGTTGGCTGCGTTGTAGCTATAGGTGAGCTGCGAACCGTTGATAGTCTGAGATGTGCGATTACCTACCTTATCAAAGCTGTACTGGAAATTATTGACCTGGTTGGACCCCTGGGTCACGGTGTCCTGGATCAACCGGTTCATGCTGTCGTAGTGATAGGTGCTCACTAACCCGGTGACCTGATCGGTCATGCTCTGACGCAGGTCGGTGGTTCCGTAAGTATAGGTGTAGCCGGACAGCGTAGTGCCGTTGTGGGTGGCGGTGATCCCCGTCTCGTGGCCCGCGCCGTCATAGGTGAGGTGGATCACGACGCCGTTGGGGTAATTGACGCTGGTGCGCTGGTTCTTGTTGTCGTAGCTAAAGGTAGTCTGCGCGCCGCTGGGATCGCTCAGGCTAGCCAGCAGGTTGACGGCGTTGTAGCTGTAGGTGACTTTGCCGCCCGCATCGGTAAACGAAAGAGCGTTGCCCACCGCGTCATAGCTATAGCTAAGCGTCGCGCTGTTGGGAATGACCTTCTGCGTCAGGCGGTTGGCGGCATCGTAGCGGAAGGTCGTGGTGCCGGTGTTGTCGCTGAAGCTGGTGACATTGCCCGCCGCGTCGCGCACATAGCTGATGGTTGAGCCATCGGCATAGCTGATCTTGCTGATGCGGTCCAGCGCGTCGTAGGTGAAGCTGGTCGTGTTCCCATTGCCGTCGGTCAGGCTAGTCGTGCGGCTCAGGGAGTCGTGCTGCAATGTGGTGGCTCCCAGTGGGCTGGGCGGCGTAATCTTGATGAGGTTGCCAGCGCTGTCGTAGCTGTAGGTGGTTTTATTGCCGTTGCCATCGGTCATCGTGGCCAGGGTGCCGTTGCTGTTATAGGTGCTAGTGGTCGTTTCGCCCGCTCCCCCAGAGGTGACGTTTTTCACCGAGGTGATATTGCCGGGCGCGTCGTAAGTATAGGCCAGCGCACTGCCCTGGGCATCGGTCGAGCCGGTGGGGAAGAAAGGGTGGGCGCTGTCCTGGTAATTGAAGGTGTCCTTCGCCCCGGTGGACTCGGTGGAGGAGGTAATGTTGTTGTTGGCGTCGAACTGGAACTGGCTGGTGTTGCCCAGTTCATCGGTCAATTGCGTCACATCATCGTTGGGCGAGTATTGCGCGGAACGGATATGGCCCAGCGCGTCGGTGGCCTGCGTGACTTTGAAGCTACTGTCGATCTGGTAGGTGGTCTTGTTACCTCTGGCATCGGTCACAATGGTCTGGCCGCTGCTATAGGCAAAGCCGGTCTGCGCACCGGTGGCGTCGGTCAGGGTGTTTACCTGGCTGCCGCTGTAGGCGATCTTGATCACGTGATTGGCCGGGTCGGTGAGTTGAGTGAGGACCGAGGTACCGGAGGCGTAGCTGTAGCGGGTGGTCTGGCCGAGCAGGTCGGTGGAACTGCTCAGGTTGCCGCTGCCATCGTAGGCGTACTGCACCTTGCGTCCGCTGGGATCGGTGATGGTGCTTAGCTTACCAGAGCCGTTGTAGCCGAAGGTGGTGACGCGTCCCTGGGTATCGGTGATCGAGGTGAGTTGATGGGACGAGCCGTTGTAGGCAAAGGTGAGCTGATCGCCGTTCTTCTCTTTGTCGTTGGTTAGCCGCCCACTGCTATCGAAGAGCAGGATCTCCCCGTTCTTGTGGAAGGTCAGTTGGTAGCTGCCGGGTTTGGTCAGGGTGGCGTTCAGGCCGCTGGGGTCGGTGAAGCTGCCGCTACCGTTGGGCTGGAAAACGGCGCTGGTCCCGCTGGCATCGAAGAGGGTGATCGAGCCATCGCCGTTGAATTGCAGGAAGACATCGGCACCCGTGCTCAGGTTCCAATGCGGGGCCAGATCGGTGAACCGCGTGGTGCTGGACTGAGCGTTGTAGAAGCGCTCGATGGAGAGGTCCAGTTTGGTGCCCTGGATGTGCAAATCGCTGGCATGCACGACCAGGTTGCCATCCCCGACGTTGACTTCGACTTTGAGATGATCATTCACGCCCTTACTGACATAGGTATAAAAGCCGGTTTCGCCGTTGCCATCCAGCCCTCCCGCTGAACTGGCGACCCGCACAAATGGCGCGGCGGGTGACGAGGGCTGTTGGGCCTGCCGGGTCTGCGCGGGCGGCGCGATGCTGCTGGCAGCCGCGGCGGTGGAGGCCAGGCTACTCCAGCTACTTAGCACAAACAGGGACACGAGGACGAAGACCAGGCCGCTGCGCCAGAAGCGCGGCAACAGGCGCACATTTCCCCTACACAGGACCTGGGGCATTTTTTCGGGAGGGGGTAAAAACTGTGTGGGATTCGAGAAGTGTTTCTCGTTCGCGGATGCAAGAGGATGCACTTGATCCATTGACATCGATCCAAACTCCTTTTGGAAACCAAGAAAGACGCACAAAAAGAATTGTCAAAGCGCTGGCAGGATACCGGTGGAAAGGGTCACGAAAAGGGCATACCAGAAGATTACGTGCTGATAGGCATTGACGTAATCGACCTTTTAAGTGTACACAGAATTTTTCATAATTTCAACCCTTTTCGTGGTGAATTTAGTTGTATAGAGCATTATTAAGTATTTTTGGTACCCCTTCCGAATACGTATAAAGGAGCGCTTCTCTAGAGAGGAAGGTAAGTGACATTGCCTTCCTCTATTTTTACATTAGAGAATTACAGCAGTTGTTTGCTACTTTTTTATCTATCGAATCGTTCAAAATACGAGAGAACGTGTTTCATTTCACTGTGACAATATGCTAGCTCCCTCGTTCTTCTTTATAGGAAAGTATTCTCTATTGTCTCCTCAAAGAAAGGGAAGATCTGTGTCAGATGTTGGAGCGAAACCACCGGGTCAGGGGCGGTCAGAGGGGAAGACGTCGTATGTGACCTCGGCGGTTGGCCTCGAAGAGCCGGCGGGCAGGGTGCGCGCGCGCCGTTCGTCCCTCTTTACGCAAACGGTGGTCTGGGTGACCGCCCTGATCTGCCTGGCGTTCCTTTTTGGAGCGCTGAGTCAGGCGTGGTCCAATAATCAGCTCGCGCAGCAGCTCCAGCAGCAGCAGCAGGTGACTCAGCAGCTTCAGAATACGCACAACAGCCTGGTGAAGCAGGTCAGCTATTATCAGGACCCCTACGTTATTGAGAGCGAGGCGCGTCAGCATCTGGGCTATGTGCGGCCCGGCGAGCATGCCGTCGTGGTTATCGGCGGCACAAGCACGTCACAGCAGACGCAAGCAGCCTCCACACCGGATCAGACCGCATCGCAAGGTTTCTGGCAACAGTGGTGGCAGATCCTCTTCGGAAATACATAGATAAATAACATTCTATTGTACACAAAAGTCCTGTGATTTGACAGCAAGGGGTATGATAGAGATATACTACTTGTAACAAAAAACCAGAGTGGGTGAGAAACAACGTGAAACATTGTGCATACGTCATCAGCTATTTCTTTCTGATTACCCGGCTCCAGCCTGGGCTGGAGCTTAGCTGGTATTGGCAACGTATGCGCGACGTTTGAGGGGATTGAGAAGGGCTGGTTATTCCAAACGGAACGCAGAAGACAGGCGTTCCGAATTTTTTTGTTTTCATCATTGTAAGGAGTGATTGTGCAATGCGTCCTGTAATTGGCATACCCTGCCAGGAGGATTTCCGGGCAGGGTCAAAACGACCTGTGTATGGGAATAATCGCACGTATGTGCATGCAGTGGAGAGCGCTGGCGGACTGCCCATTCTGATTCCAATGCTCAATGATCTCAGCGAATTGCAAGAGTTGCTGCCGCGTCTGGACGGGATTCTCTTATCCGGCGGCATCGATATGCAACCCTCGCTCTATGGGGCGCAGCCCCATCCAGCAGAAGACGAACCCGATCCCCGCCTGGACGAGTTTGAGCTGGCCATCGTTTCCTGGGCGCTGGAAGAAGATCTGCCGGTGCTGGGAGTCTGTCGTGGTATGCAACTCATCAATGTGTTGTTGGGAGGGACGCTCTATCAGGATATCGCCAGCCAGTGTCCCGGCTCCCTGAGTCACTGCCGACGTGAGTTGCCACGCACTGAACTGACACATACCGTAACGATTGAGGCGGGCAGTTGCATGGAGCGCGTTCTGGGACAATGTCTGATCTCCGTGAACAGCCTGCACCACCAGGCCATCAAAGATCCTGGTCGCGGCGTCTACATCAGCGGGCGCGCCGACGATGGAATCGCGGAACTGATGGAGCTGCCCGGAAAACGCTTTGTGCTGGGTATCCAGGGACATCCCGAAGAACTCTATGGCGACGTGCCGATCTTCGCGCGCCTCTTCAATGCCTTTGTACGCGCCTGCGCTAACCTGCCCATCGACGACGAGCACCCTACAAATCCACTGGTGGCTGTTCGCTCATAATGATGAATTAACGGGCATGGCATGCGAATGAGGTAGAGGGCGGACCTTTGTGCCCGCCCTCTACCTCATTCGCATGCCAGCGCGTGAGACTGGCTCTTGTGTCCGCCCTGGAGCTGGGGTAGCCCAGAATGGGCAATCCCACCCCCTCTTACTGGCGATGGACGGCAATAGTACCAAGATTGGTTTTGATCTGCAAGCGCGGATAGGGGCCGCTTCCCACCTGGCCATACGCGCGCGTCATTTGGGACTGGGCGAGAGGAAAATTGGTGCTGACGGTACCCAGGTCCGTTTTTGCCTTCAGGTTGAAAGAGGCATCGGCGGGCAGCGTGGCATCTATGGTGCCGAGGTTGGTGGAGAGTTTATAGTCGCCAGCGAGATCAAGTGCGCCAACGAAGGTGATGCTGCCGGCGTTGGTATCCAACTGTGATTGGCCGCGCAGAATAACCCGGCTGGTATCGATTGTACCGGCGTTAGAACGTAGCGTCATCTGCCCATCGATATCCTGTACCGCGAGAATGCCTGCGTTGGTGAGCAGTTCCAGGTTGCTCTGGGGTGGTACAACAATCTCGAAGTCGATGGTGGCGTTTTTGCCCATTGCTTTCCAGGCTTCAACGCGAGCCGTGACGCGGTTGCTAGCCTGGTCTTGATTATAGGTGATCTGAACGTCGCTGTCTGGATGCTGGTCAAAGAGATAGCCGCGCCTGGTGGTGGTGATGCTCACCTGACCCTCCTGGCCCGCGCGCACACGCACCGCGCCAGCTTTGTTATTGATGACCAACGTGGGATGCGCGCCCACCTCAAATGTGCGCGTCTCCGGTGCCTGAGTTTCGCCTTGGGGTTTCACACGTAGCCTCCCGTTATAGATCAGCCAGCCAATGACGCAGCAGATGCCGAGAAGTAGAATAGCGCCAAAAGCAGAGATGGACTGAAAGATGCTACTGATGATGACGATAGCGATGACGATCCAGGCCCAGATCGGCACGCGGCTGTACCAGGGTTGCTGGAACTGGAAGAATGGCTGTTGCTGGCGGTACTGAAAAGGCGCTTGCTGTGGCGGGGCCTGAAAGGTCTCCTCGTGGTCAGCGTTTGGCCCGAATTGTCCGCGATAGCCCTGCGTATACTCTTGCTCGCTCGTGGCAGCCTGTGGCATGGCGCCTGGGACGCCCATGTCAGGCGGGGGCGTCCAGATAGGTTGAGGGGCAGGGTTGGCCTGCCCCTCAACCACATTTTGTGCAGCACCTGGTTGCCAGGCCGGGTCAGCAAATTGCATTTCGTGGTGTTCACTCATAGTGCAGTATCCTCAAAGCGGATCGTTAGCAAGTCTCGACCTGCCCTCTACGCTTGGAAGAATTGTCCATGAGCATACTGAAAAGGTCAAGTGACTTTGCATTAAGAAACAAGGTCAAATTGTGGCACTTCCAGAACTCTAGCTAACAGACGTACATGATAGGGCTGCGGATCCAGGCGTCCATCCTCCAGGTGCGAGATCGTATCGCGGCGAATACCGCTCAGATCGGCCAGTTGACCCAGACTCAATCCTTTCCGTTGGCGAAGGTTGCGAAGGTGCGGTAAACCATGCGTCTTTGCAGGTTTCCCCTTTGTGGCGCTCTCTTTCATTTGACACTCTCCTTTGAGGCCGCATGAATGGCTGATCCAGCCCCGTTGCTGGATAGCCTGCTGTACAAACAACTGGTGCCAGTCTGTTTCTGCCCCCATCATACCAGATCACAGCCGCAGAATCCAGCCCAGAGTTACTGCCAGTAGGATAATAGTCATACCAGCTCGCCAGGCACACTGCGCGCTCACTCATGATAGACGTAGAAGAATGCAAAAAATAAAAAAGGCGAAAATCATGGCTCGACCCGCTTTCGCGCTCTTTTTTGCTGCTCACCAGTGGCTTGTGGCCTCCTACCTTGCGGTTGTTCTGTCTTTCTGTATAATGGTACGCAAACGGGATGCCAAAAGTTGCACAATCCCTCCATTGGATAGTGCGCCAATGTATGCGTTTATGAGAGTGAGTCAGTCTCAGCGATTTGACGGGACATTGTAACGCATGCTATAGTTGTTATAGCACCCTGTTATACCACTGACGCACAACTTTATGAGGATGAGAAATCAATGACAACCTTTCCTGAACACAACCGCGCCACGACTGCCAGCCAGCCCTGGCCTCAAGATGCGCAAGCGGACGCGGTGGACACAAATATGGCGGTGGTTGCCCGCGACCTGTTGCAAGTTTTTGGCCAGAAGGCCGCCGTCAATCACCTGAACCTTTCTGTGAGGCGCGGCGAATTTTTCGGCTTTCTCGGCCCCAATGGCGCGGGCAAATCGACAACCATCAAGATGTTCACGGGCCTGTTGCGGCCAACCGCGGGTGTGGCCTATGTTGGCGGTGTGAATGTCTGGAAGGACCAGCTACGCGCGCGCGCGCTGATGGGCGTGTTGCCCGAATACCTCAATCTTTATGAGCGTTTGAGTGGACGCGAATTTCTCACCTTCGCCGGCCATATGTATGGCGTCCCCAAAGTCGATATCCAGCGCCGTTGCGAGGAGCTGCTACACGTGCTGACTCTGAGCGATGACGCCGACAAACTGGTCATCGACTACTCAGTTGGCATGCGTAAGAAGATCGCGCTGGCCGCAGCCCTGATCCATCGTCCCCAGGTGCTGTTTCTGGACGAGCCGTTCGAGGGCATCGATCCGGTCAGCTCGCGCACAATCCGTGACATTCTCAACGATCTGACGCGCCACGGCACCACCGTCTTCTTCTCCTCACACATCATGGAAGTGGTAGAGCGGCTCTGTACACGCGTGGGCATTATCAACCAGGGCGTGCTGGTCGCCGAGGGGACGCTGGACGAATTACGCAGCCGCGCCAGTGGTGATAATCGCGATGCCACGCTGGAAGACATCTTTATGAACGTCATCGGCGTGCGCGACGAGGCCCATAACCTGAGCTGGCTGGAAACGCCATAGACTCACTGTGCTTGCGCCTGCGAGATGGCCCAGGCTGCGTTGACGAGGCCGATGTGACTGAATGCTTGCGGGAAGTTGCCAAGCAACTCGCCGGTTGCCGGGTCTACCTCCTCTGAGAGCAAGCCTACATCATTTGCACAGGCAATCGCTCGCTTGAACGTTGCTCTGGCCTGCTCGACCTGGCCTGCTAGCGCCTGTGCCTGGGCTAACCAGAACGTGCAAAGTAGGAAGGTTCCCTCTTCGCCTGCGAGTCCATCAGATGCGCGGTAGCGGTAGACCATGCCACGCGTATCGGTGAGCTTTTCCGCAATCGTATCGATGGTGGCTCGCAGCCGTGGGTCTGCGGCGGGCAAGAATCCCACTATTGGCATCATGAGAACGGAAGCATCCAGATCATCGGAATCAAACGCCTGCGTAAACGCTTGAGCTTTCTCGCTCCACCCACGTTTGAGGATAGCATCGCGGATCTGTGCACGTGTCACAGCCCATCTCTCGACATGGTCAGGTGCCTCTAACAGGTCCGCGAGGGCAATAGCGCAGTCGAGCGCCACCCAGCACATGAGCTTTGAGTAGAGGAAGTGCTTTGGCTCGCCGCGTACCTCCCAGATTCCCTGGTCAGGTTCTTGCCACTGTGCTGCCGCAGCGTTGGCTACCTCGACTAGAAAACGGCGCGTGACCTCGTCAAGCTTCCCAAGCTGGTCACGAAGGAGGCGCACCGCGCTGAGGATCTCTCCATAAATGTCGAGTTGGTGCTGCTTCCAGGCACCGTTGCCCGTGCGCACCGGTCGGCTGGCCCGCCAGCCGGTCAGATGGCTGAGTGTGCGCTCGCTGAGGTCGTGCTCGCCTCCAACTCCAAACATAATTTGCATGCCAACGCCCCCCTGCATCTGTGTTGCCACTGCCCCGGCCATCCAGTTGAAGAAGCGAAACGCTTCATAGGGGCAGGCAGCAACCCAAAGAGCCTCCAGCGTCAGGCAGGCATCGCGAATCCAGGTATAACGGTAATCCCAATTGCGCTCGCCTCCGATGGACTCGGGCAGCGAGGTAGTCGGCGCAGCGATGATGGCTCCGGTGGGGCGAAACATGAACGCTTGCAAGACACGACCGCTATGGTGAACCAGCTCTTGCCACGGTCCTTTGTACGTCTGGTGCAGGGCCGACCAGGTGCGCCATCCTTTGAGCGTGTCGTGAATATATCTGGCAATCGCTGCCGGTGAGCTGACCTGCGGATCACTCTCCCAGCTTGCCCGGTGTTGCAGTGCGAAGCTTGCCTGCTGCCCGGCCTTGAGGATGAAGCGGGCGCGGGCCAGCGAGTTTTCAATAGAGAACTCCATCGGTGAGGATAACACCAGGACATCTGCGCCACCGCGGGCGATGATGCCTCCGCGAACAGGTCTGAGTAAGGGAGAGATGAGACCATATTCAAATCGGGGAGCGTATGCAAGTTCCATCTCGACCATACCGCTCACGCATGAGACCGAACGAAGCAGTATTCCAGGCGAGCTGATACCCAGTTCGTGTCCGCGCTCATTGCGCCCAAGAGCCAGCGCATCAACCAGCACTGCACTGCCCGTTGGGGTTTGGAAGATCGTCTCAAGTACCAGCGTTTTTTCCAGGTAGCGGCGGCTTACCCTGAAAGGAGCAGCCGCGCAGATGGACCAGTGTCCAGCTTGTTCATCCAGCAACCGGGCAAATACCGCTGGCCCATCGAAACGGGGAAAACACAACCAATCGACGGAGCCGGCGCGACTGACCAGTACGGCTGAGCGGCAATCTGACAGAAGCGCATAATCGGCAATCGGCAAGGTGCTCATGGTTTTCCTCGAACTTTCATTGCCTGCATCACTGTAATCCTCTGGAACAGCTTTTTATCTGCCCTTCCTGATAGAAGGGCAGATTTTTTCACACTACTTTATTGAGTATAGTCTCCGAATAGAAGCAAACATTACACACCTCTCCATTCATGGAAGTGGTAGAGAGGTATTACCCTTTATACGTTAAAACGCGCCCCCATAAGCTCTTAGTACCCCAGATGCCCGCGCGCAGGCATTCGAGCTGAACAATTTGACTGTGGTCCACAAAAAGATTGACCTCAGCTCCATAATTCTTGATATACCAGGCGAAGACCTCCGGGTCAGCGGCCTCGAACATCACTTTCTCCAGGCCCAGCGCGCCGATGATTTTGGCGGCGGCATCGGTGCGCCACGTGGTGACGTTCTCAGTGATCCCCTCGGATTCAATCATGATCATTGAGGCTCCGGCATCAAGAAATCTCCTGGCCTGCCCAATAGCCCAATCAACATCACGCGTGCCTTCCGAGGCTAGCTCCTCGGCGGCGCTAGCTCCTCCCGCGCCAAACTGGATGCCAACCTCCGGTTTGGCTTTGAGGCCCGCGCGCTGCACGCGCTCAATCAGGCGCAACCAGTCGTCCACCGGAATGGTGATAAAACCACTGGAGATTTCGAGGATATCGAAGCCCACATTGCGGCACTCTTCTATGTAGCGATTCACGACCTCAGGCCCCTGTGTGAGGGCATGCTCAATGAAACCGCCAGTAGAGACCTGCACCTGATAGCGATGGGCCAGATCAATGATCTCCCTGAGCTGCTTCTCTGGCATCAAGGTGAAAGAACCACCCGCAAATTTCAGCGAATCGACATACTTCCCCATTGTCTCCAGCACGTCTTCCAGGTAACGCTTGCCCATCGGCGTGTAGTAGGGACCGCGAATCTCGGTCACGCCACGTGTGCGGGGTTTGCCCTCGCGCTCGTTCATGCGTATAAAAGGAAATGCTCGTTCGCTCATCGAATTGTCTCTCTTTCTCCATATATCGTATACAATACCTCAGTCAAATGCTTCACGTCTCTCTCCTCCAGATGCGCTACCGTCTCTATGAGCGCGGTACGCTGCGTAGATGTGGTAAAAGGAGTTGCAAGGCGTTCAAATTTGGCTACAACCTTCTCCCAGGAGAGTGGCCGTGTGTAAAAGCCCTCGTAATCCTGCTTCTCGCAGCTCAACTCCCGACCATTATTGAGCCTGATCTGGATACGACAGGGCATTTCTGTGGGGAAACGCGCACTGAGTGCTTCATCAGGCCGGATCGTCACCTTCCGCAACAGTTTTTGCACATCTTCGCGCGCGATGCGTTCCGGGAGATACTGCGCGGGGCTGACAGCGCCGTCGAGCAGGGCAGCCGCTACCATATAGGGGAGGCTATGGTCGGCCTCTTCTTTGGTGCGCACCTGCTGCTTGTTTCCTTCTTCACCGCCGCCAATGATGTGATAAGCAACATCAAAAATGTCAAGTCTGACATCCTCGATCTCCTCTGGACGGAACTGTTGGGACGCGCGTAGCTCCAGCACGCCCTCCAGGGCCGACTGCGAATGAAATTCGGCGTTATATTTCTTCACGCTAGTCCGCCGCACCGCCTCAAGGTTCTCTTGCGCCCAATCCAGTTCAAAGGGACCGGTAATCGCATCCATCAGACCTTTGTTGCCCTCAAAGACTTCGAGCGGGCCGGTGATGCCGCGCATGGCAAGAAATGCGGCATGGGTGGCACTCCAGGCCGTATTGGGATACGCCAGCCCTTTCCAGTTGGAGAGCGCCCCGGTACGCGTGACGCGCAAGGCATTGTTCGCGGTCCCGCTGATCGCCAGGGCGTTAGCAGTACCGTCGCGGTCAAGGCCCAGCGCGCTGGCGACTCCCGCAGCTACCGCGTAGGCGCCCTGCGTTGTGTGGTCAAAGCCTTTCGCGCGCACGGGGGCCACATCGGAAAGGCGGCACTGCACCTGGTACGCCAGCGCCAGAGCGGTCAGCAAGGCTTTGCCATCGCGTTGCGCATACTCACTGGCGGCCAGGGCAGCTCCCAGATTGTCGCTGGGATGGCACGTTTCCTTTTTGGCGATGTAGCTATCGTTGTAGTCCAGATAGCGTACAAGCGCTGAGTTATAAAAAGCTGCCTGGTCAGGTGAGGTTTTGCCGCCGCCAATCAGCGTGGCCAGCGGCTTGCCACCAAAGTCTGCCAGATGTGCGCGCAGCAATTTGAGAGGTGGCCCCTCCAATGCCCCGATGGCACAACCAAGTGCGTCCAGGATGCGCATCTTGAGTTGCTGACGCGCTTGCGCGGAGAGGTCTTCATATGTCATACGCACCACAAATGCGGCCAATTCTTCAACCTGGGTCATATTTTCCCCCTTCTCTCGTTTCGTAAGCATTGCTCTCGCTTGGCTGATTTTTCTTCTGTTCAATCGAGCGCTGGAATACTCATATCTGGAGTATACATGCCGAGAGTTGATGCGTCCAACACCTATTTGATATACTGGTGATCTCGCTTTGAGATCACTTAGTAAAGAGGGAGCCGATAAACGATGGAATTTCACCAGTTGACCTATTTTCTCGCGGCGGCGCAAACTCAAAACTTTCGCAAAGCCGCTGAACTTTGCCTGGTGGCACAATCCGCCTTGAGCCGCCAGATTGCCGCCCTGGAAGACGAGTTAGAGGTGGCGCTTTTTACGCGCACGAAGAAACGCGTCACTCTGACGCCGGAGGGCCAGGATTTTGCGCGCTATGTGAGAAGTGCGATGGAACAGCTACAGGAGGGTCAGCAATGGTTGAGCGAGTTGCATGCTGGCCAGCGTGGCACGATCTCTCTTGGCTGTATTGAATCGCTGGCCACCTCTTTTTTGCCCGCGCTCTTCGCCTCATTCCATCAACGTTACCCTCATGTGCGCTTAAAAGTGCGTGTGAACCACACCGATGAGCTGATCACGCTGGTTGAGCAGGGAGAGGTCGAACTTGGTTTGATCCTTGATCCACGCTTACAGTCGGAACTCCTGATGAGCAAAGAGCTTTTTCGTCAACCACTCCATCTGTTAGTGCCGGCCCAGCATCCATTGGCTCAAACGGGTGGTGCGGCGGTGGCACTGGCCCAGGTTGTCGCTGAACCATTCTTGCTGCTCGATAAAACGTCGCGCATGGGACAGATTACCACGCGCATCTTCACGCAGCGTGGGTTGTCGGTGCAGCCATTGCTTGAGATCGAATCGGTGGAGGGATTGAAAGAAATGGTCAGGCAGGGCATCGGCGTCACGCTCACGCTGCCAGCTCTGATACGACCCTGGCAGGTTGGGCACGACCTGGCGCTTTTACCCATCACTGACCTGACCGAAGAGTTCATTTTTGCGCTTGTCTACCGGCGCGTCGGCTCTATCTCACGTGCAGCGCGCGCCTTCATCCACGACATTACCCAGCAATCCACGAAGTCTGTGGAGAATGAGTCGTGAGATGTGACCTTCGGCTACTTTCGTTGACCGGCTGTGGACGGGCTGTGTATGCTATACACTGAATATATCAACATATTTTTCCGGCATGCGGGAGACAAGCAATGAGTGAGCAGCAAATACAAAAGGTCCGCGTCAAACGGCTGGCCCACGTGGGTCTATGGGCCGCGGACGTAGCGGCTTCGACGCGCTTTTATCGCCAGGTTTTAGGTCTACACCTCCGTTCCAGCGAGACCGCTCCGACTGAAGAAGTGGAACTGGAGGAGGCCAATACGTTTCTTTCATTGGGGGATGAGCATCATTGTCTGGGCTTATTTTACGATACGCGCGTCTCCGCCAGTAATGGGCGCGTTCCCACACAGCAGATGCGTCTGCACCATATATCTTTCGAGGTCGATACAGACGCGGAACTCGCGGCTCTGGCGGCGCGCCTCAAACAGTCCGGTGTTGAACTGAGCCTGGAGACGCGCGATGGCGACTCTGAGTTGGGTGATACCCTCTGGTTTAACGATCCCGATGGCAACCGCCTGGAGATTTCGGTGACACCCGAAGACATGCTAAATCTTCCACCAGCTAGCAGCCAGGGACGACGCACGCGCCTGCACCCCCACGCGTTACAGCACGTGGCCCTGCGCACCATGAACCTGGAAGATATGGTCGAGTTCTATACCGAGGCGCTGGGCTTTGATATCTCCGACTGGCTGTTGCGCGAATGCGTCTGGCTGCGCTGCAATAGCGATCACCACACCCTGATGCTGATCCAGGGCAAGCAGGATGTGGATCACCTCGGCTACAGCATTCCCGCCGGTCCCGAACTGCTGGCCTGGGCGGATTACCTGAGCCGTCAGCAACGTCCCATTCTCTGGGGGCCTGGTCGTCATGGGGCTGGCCATGACCTCTTCTTGCGCTTCGCCGACCCGGACAACATCCATATCGAGCTTTCGGCTGAGCTCCAACAATACTACGACCACGAAGTGACCACACCCCCGCGCCTCTGGCACTCGCGCCCCTCCGCGCTCAACCTGTGGGGCACCATGCCCTCCTGGCTACGCGAAGAAACAAAGGCATAGATTTTACGCATAAAGCAGAGGGCGGGGGGGCGCGCACCC
>CAXUEY010000056.1:33758-35809 GCA_964250225.1 uncultured Ktedonobacteraceae bacterium
TTACCCAAAAACCCAGCGGCGGGCCCGCCACACCCGGCCTCCCGTCCTCTGTTTTATGCGTGTGTATATTCAGCCGGAGCAAAGAAAACGAGGACCGTCAGATCTTCGCTAATCGCATGAAAGCGGTGTTCAACCTGGGCCGCTACAAAGATGATGGAGCCAGCCTCAACAGGCCGATTCTCCTCACCTACCAGAATAGAGGCCCGTCCGCTCACGATATAATAGACCTCGTCTTCAGTGTGGGGCTTCTGGGGATCGGTTCCGCCCGCTGGCAATGTATAAACGCCTACGCTCAACGATGGCACGCGCAGAAATTCAAGGTAGAGCCTGTCCTGCTGCTTGTGCTGCTTGAGTAAATCCAGAATCTCAAACGCCTGCATTGATCACCTCGTTGCGAAGTAGCCCGATGCCATCGATCTCACTCTCCATCACATCGCCGGGCTTGAGGAATTCCGGCGGCTTGCGTGCCATGCCGATGCCGCTTGGCGTGCCTGTCGCGATAATATCACCAGGCTCCAGCGTCATACCCTGCGAGAGAAGCGCGATCATCGTGCGCACGGAGTAGATCATATCGCTGGTGCTTGCCTCCTGCTTGAGCACGCCATTCACACGCAGGCGCACCGTGAGCTGCTGGGGATCGGCGATCTCATCGGCGGTGACAATACAGGGACCCAGCGGGCAGGAACCATCCAGGCTCTTGCCCTTGAAAAACTGCTTATACTTGTTCTGCATGTCGCGAGCTGTGACATCGTTGAGCACGGTGTAGCCAAACACGTGGGCCAGTGCCTCATCTTCAGAAATATTCACACCAGCTTTGCCGATAATCACCGCCAGCTCAACCTCCCAGTCGATCTGGGTGGAGACGGCGGGATTGACGACGATCTTCCCATAAGGCCCATTGATGCTGGTGGTGGCTTTAGTGAAAAAGACCGGGGCGTCGTCAGCCGGGCGCTCCTCGCCGCGCATCTGATACGACTCTAGCGCGTGTTCGTGATAGTTGCGGCCAATGCACATGATATTTTTGCGTGGACGCGGAATGGGCGCGGCCAGTTGCACACTCTCCAGCGTGTGGACCGCGCCGATATTCGCAAACGCGCGCACCTCGCTTAACATGCGCCCGTGGGCCTTCTCCTGAATGGCACGCAAGGTTTGCATACTCTCATCATAGTGATCTAGCAGGTCGAGCATCTGTTCCCGTGGGCGCAACTGCAACGCGCGCGCCGCCAACTCCACATCGACAATCTCCTGCTGCTGCACCAGACCCACCCGCACGTGGGGCGTAGCACTGCTCGAAAAACTCACAAGTCTCAAAATGACCTCCTTTGTGTTCTTAAACATGTGTCTCATGATACCCTGTACACCCTGTTGATGGCCTGCTGAGATATTGTATAATACGCCCATGAAGAATGCTGAAAAATTCCCAATTATGCTATTTGTTGACCAGCCAGCCTGGGAAGCGTGGCTTGCAGAGCATCATCCTGAAACGGAGGGCATCTGGCTCAAACTCGCCAAAAAAGGGGCGGCCAGCCCGTCTATTTCCTATGCGGAAGCGTTAGAGTGCGCGCTCTGCTATGGCTGGATCGATGGACAGAAGGCCGCGTGTGACGAGCAGTACTGGCTGCAAAAATTCACGCCGCGCCGTCCCAGAAGCATCTGGTCAAAGGTCAATTGCGCGAAGGCCACGGAATTGATCGAGGCGGGGAAGATGCAGCCGGCGGGCTTGCGGCAGGTGGAGTTAGCTAAAGCTGATGGGCGTTGGGAGCGAGCTTACGATGGGCAGGGCAAGATCACCATTCCTGACGACTTTCAATGCGAACTGGACAAAACCCCCCAGGCGCAGGTTTTTTTCAGTACATTAGATAGTACCAATCGCTACGCCATCCTGTTCAGAATCCAGACAGCGCAGAAAAGCACAACCCGTGCCGCTCGTATCCAGAAGTTTATTGAGATGCTCTCCAAACAGGAGAAAATCTATCCTTAAAGTCATGTTGGTGCGGGTTGGATTGGTGTACTGTGGGGGCCAAACCCACCCCCACCACCGTTATGGTAAA
>CAXUEY010000057.1:0-35374 GCA_964250225.1 uncultured Ktedonobacteraceae bacterium
CTATTGTGGAGTGGCTGCCGAGGCGATAGGGCACGCGCTGGAGCGTTTTGAGCCGTTGCGCGGAAGGTTGCGGGTGTTGCCAGGTGTAGAGGGGACGACGTTGTTGGATGATACGCATAACGCCAGCCCAGCCTCGGTGAACGCGGGCCTGGCGACGTTGCGCGAGTTGGCCGCCGGGCTGCGCATCGCGGTGCTGGGCGATATGTTGCGTCTGGGCGAGTACGAGTTGGAGGGTCATCACCTGGTGGGCGTGCAGGCTGCCTCCTGCGTCGATTACCTGATTACGCGTGGTGAGCGAGCTGTACACATTGCCGAGGCTGCGCGTCAGGCTGGTCTGGCCCCCGAATGCACTATCGCAACCGCTACGCACGAGGATGCAGCGCGTGTGGTGCAGCGTCTGGTGAGGCAGATGGGGGAACAATGGCAGGATGGGCAGAGCTGCGCGATCCTGGTGAAAGGCTCCGAGGAGACACGTATGGAGCGGGTGAGTGAGCTGCTGATGGCACAGCCTGAGCAGGCGCCTGAAGAGTTGGTGCGCCAGACGCCGGGCTGGAAGCAGATCGTCCTGATGCGACCCGAACGACCCACGTGGTTGGAGATCGACCTGAGCGCCATCGCCAATAACACACGGCGCATGCAGGAACTGGTCGGGCCAGACGTGCGCGTGCTGGTCAGTCTCAAGGCCGATGGCTACGGACATGGCGCGTTGAAGGTCGCGCGCACAGCCCTGCATAACGGGGCCAGTATGCTGGGGGTCGCGACCGTGAGCGAGGCCGCGCCACTGCGCGAGGCGGGAATTCGCGCGCCCATTCTGGTCTTTGGCTACGTTCCGCTCTGGCAGATGCGCGAGGCAGTGCGCCTGGACCTGACCGTCACTCTCTACGCCCTCGACGCGGCCCAGGCCCTTGCCCGCACAGCCCAGGCGCTGGACAGGACCGCGCGCGTGCATGTGAAGGTCGATACGGGTATGGGGCGTTTAGGCGTGCGTTCCGAGCAAATGACTGAGATCCTGGAATTGATCCGCGAGATCAAGCGCTTGCCGCAGCTTGAGTTCGAGGGACTATTTACCCACTTCGCCAAAGCCGACGCACAAGATCTGTCCCACGCTCGTCTGCAACTAACACGTTTTCAACAGCTCTTACGGGTCATCAAGGAAGAGGGGCTGAGGCCGCCGCTGGTGCATGCCGCCAACAGTGCCGCGACCCTCAGTTTACCAGAGGCGCGTTTCGATATGGTGCGTCCTGGCATCGCGCTGTACGGGCTGGACCCCTCGCCGGATGTGCGTGTGCCAGAGGGGTTTCGGCCCGCGCTCTCCTTTAAGACGCAGGTGGCACAGGTCAAGTTGATCCCGGCGGGCGAGTGCATCAGCTATGGCTGCACCTATGTGACCGAGCGGCCAACAGAGATCGCCGTGCTGCCGGTGGGCTATGCCGACGGTTTTCGACGCGCACCATCTAACTGGGGTTCGGTGTTGATCCGTGGCCAGGAGGCGGCGTTGCTGGGGCGAGTCTGCATGGACCAGTGTATGGTCGATGTCTCGCATATTCCCGGTGTGCGCGTGGGTGACGAGGTTGTGCTGATTGGGCGGCAGGGAGAGGCCGTTTTGAGCGCGGAAATGGTCGCGCAACGGCTTGGCACCATCAATTACGAGGTCGTCGCCGAGATCCTCGCACGCGTGCCACGCGTAGACTGATGGCTCTGTAAGCTGAGATGGACTGGAAAAATCGGCGATTTTTCCAGTCCATCCCAGCTTACTCATGCCTTATTTTTCGATGGGGGCGTCGATCAGGCTGCCCCACTCGGTCCAGGAGCCGTCGTAGTTGCGCACATTCTGGTAGCCTAGCAGATAGTGCAAGGCAAACCAGGTGTGGCTGCTGCGTTCACCGATGCGGCAATAGGCGATGACCTCTTTATTGCCGGTCACGCCCTTGCCCTCGTAGAGCGCCTTGAGTTCACTCGCGCTTTTGAACGTGCCATCCTCGCGCACGGCTGAACCCCAGGGGATATTGGCCGCGCCGGGGATATGGCCGCCGCGCTGAGCGCCCTCTTGCGGCAGGTTGGCGGGTGCCAGCAACTCGCCACTATATTCACCAGGTGAGCGCACGTCGACCAGGGCAACGTCGCCACTGTTCAGTTTGCTGTGAACCTGGTCGCGATAGGCGCGGATAGCCTCGTCGGGTGCGCTAGCCGTGTAGGTCGTGCTCTCGTAGGATGGCACCTCGCTGGTGATTTCGCGTTTGTCGGCCAGCCATTTCACACGTCCACCGTCCAGTAAGCGCACATCCTGGTGGCCGTAGTATTTCAAAATCCACAGTGCCCAGGCAGCAAACCAGTTATTGTTATCACCATACAAAACGATGGTGGTGTCGTTGCTCACGCCAGCGGTGGAGAGCAGCATCTCCAGATTTGCTCGCGAGACCGGAGAGCGCATCAACTGATCCTGCAACTCTTTCTGCCAGTTGAAGCCAAGCGCGCCGGGAATATGGCTCTCAGCGTAGGCTTTGGTATCAACATCCACCTCAATCAAACGCACTTTGGGATCGTGTAAATGCTCCTCGACCCAGGCGGCGTCCACCAGAACCTCTGGATGAACATATCCTTTGTTCTCTGCCATAAAAAACCTCTTCTCTGTCTGTCTCTATCTTTAAAAATAAGGCGATGCTATTGTGGACATCTGCCCCGCTTAAAAACACCATATCATATGCACGCGACTGCCCACAAGGAAAAACTTGATTTTGTTGATCGACTTACACATTGCTATGGATCGCGAGGAATTTATTCGTTGGCGTTATTGTTGGTATGCATAGAGGTTATAATAGCGGACAAGCGGAGCCGGGCGCTCCTGAGAGGGAAACATCTCGTGAATCTGTATCATTTGCGTGTATTTCTGACGGTGGCTGAATATGAACATATCACACGGGCTTCGGAAGAGCTATATTTGAGCCAGCCCGCCGTGACCAAGATCGTGCAGAGTCTGGAGCAGGAGATCAAGCAGAAGCTGGTCGAGCGGCAAGGACGGCGCATCGCCCTGACCTACGCGGGCCAGGTGCTCAGGACGTATGCCCGACGCATGTTTGCATTGGAACGCGAGATGGAGGAGGCGCTGTCGGCCCTGAGTGATATTGAGACGGGCGAAGTGACGCTGGCAGCTAATCCCACCATAGGGATTTATCTGGTGCCGACGATTGTCGCCAGTTTCCGGGCACGCTACCCCTGTGTGAAGATCAACCTGGAGATCCTCAAATCGCGCGAGATCATCGAGAACACCTTTGAATGGAGACTGGAATTTGGCCTGGTCGAGCTGGACCCGGCTGAGCTGCCCATCGGCCTGGAGTGCGAGACCATCGCCTACGACGAGCTGGTCCTGGTCGTCGCGCCCAATCATCCCTGGAGCGATCTGGAGTCGATCACGCCAGAAGAACTGCGTGATGGCGTGCTGATCCTGCGCGAGTCGGGCAGCGGCCATCGTGAGTCGATAGATCACGCCTTTTCCCACCAGGGATACGCCGTGACGCCGCTGCTGACCGTGCCCGATAGCGAAGTCATCAAACAAATGGCGGTCAAAGGCGTCGGAGCTACGATCATTCCAAAGATGAGCATCCGAAGTGAACTGGAGAGCGGCGAGCTTTTGCGTTTGCCCATCGCTGGCATGGAGATGCACCCACAACTCAACATGATCTGGCGCGAGGACAAGCAGTTTTCGCCCGCTGCTCAGGCCTTTCGCGAACTGCTACGCCGCGAGATTCGCATGATTGAGGGCACACAGCACGCTGCATCATGAACCCTTCTCAGGCACATAGATCTCATCTGATGTGGCAAGGAGACCCCTGGATTCTATTTCCTGGGCGATCCACGAGGGCAAGGGCGATGAAAAAATTAGCGAAATTATGGATGTGATACGGCGCTACACCAGAGCGTAGCGTCCTACGTCTGCAAATGCATACCACGTATACGTGTGTTGTCTTGTCTTATGGTGAGAAACGGCCTTTATTTTGAAACGGCTTCCCATTCGCTTTCTCAGGACCGGCGGCCCCGCGATGCTCAAGATGATGAAAACGCCCGTGCAAGAAATGGAGCATATGGAGCCTCACGGCATGACGCGCCAATAAATGCCCTGCTCGCGTTGCAGCAGATGTTCGCCGACCATCTCGCGGCGCAGGGTTGAGGCGTCAAGATGGTGGCGTTTGATGATCTCATTGACCTGAGCCTCGGTGTAGCGCGTGCCTGGCTCGAACAGGTTGGCCAGCCAGCGCAGCACCACCGAGCGTTTCTTACGATTGGCCGGGATCTCCTTGAGTTGTGGCCCCTCAAAGAAGTCCCGCAGCACCTTGCGCTCCCAGGCGTCGGCCTCCATATCTTGCATCGGTACCAGTTCGGTCATTTTCTCCGACGAGAGCAGCCCCTTGCTGGTCGCGCGCAACGTTTCCGCGTCGAGCTGGTAGTAATGCGTATTGCCCTCTGTACGCATCTTCACCAACCCCAACTCTTTGAGTCGCGCCAGGTGGTGCGAGATCGTTGGCGCCTTGAGTTGTAATAGCGCGGCCAGCTCTTCCACACTATATTCACGTGCCGCCAGGATGCCCAGCAGCTTCAGGCGATTCTCATCGGCCAACACTTTAAAAAAGTGGAGCAGTGCTTCAAATTCTTCCGGTGGCATTCGTATGCTCCTTGTTAATTAGATTGATATCTAATTAGAATTATATCGAATAGGGAGGAAGATGTCAAGGGCTGGGAGACAGGTCTTTTATGGGCGCTCAACAATGCCTGGTTGCTGCTCGTGCAGGTAGCGGAAGAAGCGCCTTAGTATGTGCCACCACGCGTGACGTAAATGCTGCTACTACCAGTGCGCAGCTTGATCTGTGCGCGGGGGCCGTTGCCCACTTCGTTGGCGCCAAACTCGTTGTGGACGCCGCCGGAGCCGGTTTTGGCGTCCAGACGAAAGGCGCTGCTGGCCGGTAAACTCACACGGATAGCGCCGCTGCCGGCGTGCATCCCGGTACTGCTCTGGGGGTCGAGCGTGCCATCAAATTCGATAGAGCTGCTGCCCGTCTTTAATAGCGAGTAGCCAGTGAGAGCGGATTGTCTCATTTCGATGCGCCCGCTGCCGGTGCGCGCCTTGACCTGGCCGCGCAGGTTGATACCCTCGATACGCGAGCTACCGGTATGCAGGTCGATCTGGCCCTGGAGGTTCTGCACTTCGATGTGCGAACTACCAGTGCGCAGTTCGATGCGGCCCGTCAGGTTGCTGCCTTCGATGTGGCCACTGCCGGTTTTCATGGCGATCTGCCCCTCGATATCGCGGGCCTCAATGCTGCCGCTGCCGGTACGCACGCGCACATCCCCGTTTGTGCCCTGTACGGCGACGCGCCCGGAGCCATTCTCCAGTTGCACATCGCAGTTTGCCGGTACAGTGATCTCGAAATCGACGCTTCTCATGCCAAACTGGAAGAGGTTCCAGGCCACGTTGGTCGTGATATTCAGGGCGTCACCATACTGCTCGTAGCGCACCTGCATGTTTTCGGGTGTGATACCGATGCCGCTGGCGCGTTTGGTCGCGGCTACGCCGATCATGCCCTCTTCACCCTGGCGAATAGCGACTCTGCCCGCGCCATTCTTGATGACCAGGCGCGCGTGCTCCTGAACCTGGAAGCTGCGCGTTGGCATGGGGATGGTCACAACGCGCCAGTTGCTCGACAGCGCGCTCAACCCCGCCACGACCAGCACCGCGACGAGTCCCCAGCTCAGCCAGCCGGGAATACTGGCGAAGTGGCTGCCCGCGATGAAGGCCACACACAGCAGCGCGAGGATTGCCAGTAATCCTCCCATGCTCTTCTCGCTTTTCAGCGTGGGTTGCAGCTTCTGCCCCTCGCTCCAGATATCGCGCGTCCTGCTGCCGCTATATCCCTCTTCGTAGGATCTATCCGCATAATTCTGTGATTGGGCCTGTTCACGTGGATCAGTGTTGATCTGATTTTCATCCGGTGCTGGATGTTCAGGTATGTTATAGATGTGCTCCTGGTTCTGCATGTTTGCTCCTTGAGGATGGATTGTATAAAAGCATCACCATTTATACGAGATAGATGTGCATGGGGTTGCTTTTTCCCTCTGTATGGCCAAGCTTGCTGCTCTGCTTGTTTTCAAATGGCTCTGATTAGGTGATAGAATGCTGGAAAGAGCATGCAGGTACATTCATATCACTTTCGCCGGATGAGGTATAGCTGGCGAAAAAGTACGTTCCTGGGATGTACCTGGTGGGTAAATTTTAGCTCAGGTACGTTCCTGGGATGTACCTTGCGAGCCAAATTTCATCGTAAGTACGTTCCTGAGATGTACTTCACAGTTCTCTCTTATTGAGGGTATATGCCAGAACGAAAGGATTTCCCTGTGGAACTCGTCAATGTCAGTGATTATGAAGCGGCTGCCAGGGTGCGTCTGGATCAGAGTAGCTGGGACTTCTACATGGGGGGCAGTGATGATGAGGTAACGTTGCGCGCCAACCGCAGCGCCTTCGAGCGTATTCGGCTGCGTCCGCGCATGCTGGTTGATGTGAGCACATGCGATACCAGCACCACCGCGCTTGGCACCCCCATTCAGATGCCGATCATGGTTGCCCCTACCTCATATCATGGTCTTGCCCATCCTGACGCAGAGTGCGCGACAGTGCAGGGCGCGGGGCGGGCAGGTACCCTGATGACCGTCAGTACCGCCGCGAGCCGTCACCTTGAGGACATAGCAGCGGCGGCCAGCGGTCCACTCTGGTTTCAGCTCTATGTCTCGCAAGATGAGCGTGTGACCGCGAACCTGGTCCAGCGGGCCGAGAGAGCTGGCTATCGCGCGCTTGTACTCACTATCGATATGCCGCGTTTTGGGCGCAGGGAAAAAGATCTGCGCAACCAGCATGTGCGGACGCTGCCGGGGAACTTCAAAGATGAAGGTGAGGCTATCCGAAAAAATTCCCTCACCTGGAAAGATGTGGACTGGTTGCGCACCCTGACCTCGCTGCCCATTCTCATCAAAGGCGTCCTGACGCCAGAGGACGCTTTGCTGGGGCTTGAGCATGGCGTTGATGGTATTGTCGTCTCCAATCATGGTGGACGTCAGCTCGATGGCGCGCTCGCCAGCATCGAGGCGTTGCCAGAGGTCGTCGAGGCAGTCGCGGGGCGCTGCGAGGTCTATCTCGATGGAGGGATACGCCGTGGGACAGACGTGCTCAAGGCGCTGGCCATAGGGGCGCGTGCCGTGCTGGTGGGCCGACCCATTCTGATGGGGCTGACAGTCGAGGGCGCGGCGGGTGTGCAAGATGTTCTCACACTGTTGCGGACGGAATTTGAGATAGCTATGGCCCTCTGCGGCTGCCCGACGGTAGCAAGCATCAATCGTTCGCTTGTGCGCTGGCTATAGAATATTCAAGGAGAATCAACCATGACCATCAATCTGAGCCATGAGCAACTAAGCGCGTTGCGCCGCATCGATAGCCCGACGATTGCTAACGCCATCGAAACCTTTAACATACGTCCGCGTGTCTTCGGATACGTGGGCTATGATATTCGCTGTATCTTTCCAGAGTTGCCGCCTACGGTTGGCTACGCGCTCACCTGTACTGTGGATAGCACCAGCGAGGGGCGCCAGGGGATTGGTTTTAGCGCGCTCTACGAACGTTTGAAGTCCGCAACCAAACCGGCCATCGTCGTCATGCAGGATGTCGGCCCGGACCGGCTGCACTCCTGCCACGCCGGCGAGGTCATGTCCACCACCATGAAACACCTGGGAGCCATCGGTATTCTCACGGACGGGGGATTGCGCGATGTCAAAGAAGTGCGCTCCCTGGGCGGCTTCCAGTATTTCTGCGCCGGGTTGGTGGTCGCGCACGGCAACCCCATCTGTGTCAGCATCGGAGAAGAGGTCACTGTTTCAGGTATGCATGTGCGTACTGGCGACCTGTTGCATGGGGACATCAACGGCATTCTGCACATCCCCGACGAGTGTGCCGAACAGGTCGTGGAAGCCGCCTACCAGGTCTGGGCACGCGAAGAAGAGGCGATGCGCCAGGTTGTGCGGTCGGATAGTGTGCAGCGTGAGTTGCCGCATTAATTGATAGAATACCCCTCCCTCTCTTGACACCACAGTAATTACGGTGGTAAAATAGGTATAGAAACACGTCAGGAGGAGTCCATTCTATTATCAAGGAGAGAGGGATCTATCGTGCCATCCAGTAAAGATCGTCGGCGCATCGAGATTCCCGTTCATACGTATGAACGGATTGCGCAGATTGCCAGGACAGAGGACCGTACCGTGACCAGCGTGGCCGGTGAATTGTTGTACAAAAGCCTCGCTACCTATCAGCCGTTGTGGATACCATCAAAGCATCTGGAGCGTTACAACGAGCGCGCGCGGCAGGTGCTGGTGCTGGCGCAGGAAGAGGCGCATGCCCTGTTCCATACGTATATCGGGACCGAGCATCTCCTGCTGGGTCTGCTGCGTGAGTCGGATGGGCTGGCAGCCAGAGCGCTCAACCAGTTGGGAGTCGAGCTTGAGGGCGTGCGAGCTGCTATTGAGCGGCTAATCGGACGCGGCAAAGAGCAGGAACAGGTGCAGGGTGAGCTGGACTATGTGCCGCGTGTGCGCAGAGTTCTTTCACTCGCGCTGGACGAAGCCGAACGCCAGGACAGTATCCTTGTGCGCACCGAACACATCCTGCTGGGGATTGTGCGCGACGGTGGTGGGGTCGCGGCCAACCTCCTGGACAGTTACGGCGTGCTCAGCAAAGTGCGCGAGCAGATCGCGGAACTCGTTGGTTAGTTGGACCTTAACCGATGCTCAACCCCAGGTCTTCTATTGGTTAGATGTATTTCTAATTAGTAGGAGACCTGGATGGGTCCATTTCCAATAGAGCGCGTGCTGGCTGCTTTCACAATCCGAGCCAGAGATATGCTATACTGAGGCTCAGGTTAACGAAATCATCCAGCGCCACCATCCCGACACGGCGTTTTTCCGTAAAGAACTGGTCGGGATGGGTTTGATGCGGCGGGAAGCTGGTATGTTCTGGCGTATCTAAATGCGTTTTTTGTGGAAGGACGGCCATTCAATGCAATTCACATTCACCCTGATGAACGAGACTGAGGCGCGTGAAGTGCGCGCGTGGCATTATGCTGAGCCATATACTATTTACAGCATGGATGCTGGCCCTGAAGAAGAAGTAATTTCTGAGCTTCTGGAGAGACGCAGCCCCCATTATACGGTACGCGACGAAGCGGGCGAGCTGGTGGCCTACTTTTGCTTTGGCACATCCGCGCAGGTGTGGGCTAACGAGACGCCGAGTTTGTATAGCGAGGACGCAACCATCGATATCGGGGTGGGGATGCGACCCGATCTGACCGGCAAGGGGCTGGGCCTGCCTATGATCAATGCTGCCCTGGATTTTGCCAGAGTGACCTTCCAGCCGCGCCACTTTCGGCTCTTTGTGCTCACCTTCAACGAACGCGCCATCCGCGTCTATGAGCGCGCTGGCTTTGCGCGAGTGCGTGTTTTCACGCAGCAGAACATCTACGGCACGCGGGATTTTCTTGAGATGAAGCGCGAGGTGTGATCTTCTGCTCACTGGCTTTTTCTGGTGAGGTAGTGTCGATAGTCGTCTCCTTCTCTCATAAATGCCAAGCGCTCGGAGAATATCTAGCGGCTGTAACCCGGTTTGTATCATGCGAGACTCCTTTCCGCGAAAAAATACTGTCACAGGCAACACGTTGCCCGAACAGTCGCTAGCGTGTCTATGATTAACTCTACATGCAAGATACCACCAGAGAGGAGACAATTTCAAGCTCTGTCCATGCTTCAGGTCTTGTTGGTGCGCTGGGAATGATTCCCTTGTTGGAGTTTGCTTTGTGCCTGCTGTGCTAAATGGGTATAATATTCCTGGGCCTCTTGCAGTTTCTTTTCCGAGGCATTTTCCATGTTCAGCAAATCGTTATTGGCGCCCTTCATAGCGCGAATGATCTCATCCAATTTCACTTGCATAGCTTCGTTATCGCGATTTTGTGTATTCTGGATGATGAAGACCATCAGGAACGTAATGATGGTTGTGCCGGTATTAATAACGAGCTGCCAGGTATCGCTGAAATGAAAGATTGGCCCGACAACAGCCCAGCCAATGACGATCAGCAAGGCGATGCCAAAGGCAAAGGGATGGCCAAGTTGGATGGATATCCATCTGGCAAAACGAGCAAAAAACGAGTGATGGTCCATGTTTCTCTCCTTCTCAGGCGGCTTTTCAGCGTAAATTGTAGTATCCTTGAGTCTAACACGTTGTATACATGGGTACAGGATACTCTGCGACGGCTTTAATGCTCTTACGAGCATGGTTCCGAGGTTTTAGCTCTAGAAAGAGAGAAGAAAGTATATGTCAGATCTCAACAATGAAGACGCTATCAAAGCCTGGTCAGATGCTCCGAGGGAGCTGGTCGAGCAATTTGGGGAAGAGGGCGATGCGACCAGAAAGTATCTCCTGAACGACGCGCTGTTTGCGCTACTGGGCGATGTCAGCGGCAAAACGGTCCTGGACGCGGGCTGCGGCGAGGGCTATCTGTGCCGCATGCTGACACGCCGGGGCGCGCGCGTGACTGGTATCGAACCCGCCGACGCCTGGTATGCGCGTGCTCAGCACAGGGGGCAGACGGAGCCGCTGGGTATCCACTATATCCAGGCTGACCTCTCCATATGGAGTCCCACGCCGGAGACGTTTGATGCGGTAGTCGCCAATATGGTCTTCATGGATATCCCGGACTATCTGCCTGCGTTGCATAACTGTGTGGCCGCGCTCAAGCAGGGTGGAAGATTGATCTTCTCGCTGCTACACCCCTGCTTTGAAGAATCCGGCTCGATGTGGGCGGCTAAGGGCTACGTGGAGACATGCGAATATTTTCAGGAGCGTGCTGTGCAGCAGAGCTACGGACATTTTGTGCATCGCACGCTTAGCACCTACCTCAACAGCGTCATACAGACTGGCTGTGTCATTCAGCAAGTGCTTGAGCCGCAAATGGATGAGAGCGTTGCGCGTAGTTTGCAGGCTGAACGATATACGCATGTGCCGGGGTATATTGTTATAGCAGCCGTAAAAGGGCGCAGCTAAAAAGGAAGCAAGTGTATCGTTCGGTTTTTGTGCCCACCTGAGTCCTGTTTCAAATAGCTACGCTTTTGCGTTTCTCGCTTTCAGCTCATCCGCCAGGATCGACACCACTTCTTCCAGGGTTTGACCGTGCTGGCGTTGTTCTGGCGTCTCGGCTCCCAAAATGGTTCCCTCGATGAAGTGATAAAGGGATGCGGCTCCCTGGTGCATCTGCGGAGGAAGGCCGAGATTGGCGAAGGTCTGGGCGATTTCTTCCATCTCAGCTACCCAGCGATATGCTTTGGGTGGCATACCAGTGACCGAGCGTTGACTGCTATGAAAATAAGGAAGTTCCTGGAATTCGGCAATCAGCGCTTCCTGCAGATCCAGAGCCTTGCTGGCAACCAGCGCCTCCGTCATGAGAGCTGTCAGCCCTTTTGTGACCGATGCATAGCACATTTTCAGGCCGGATGCCTGCCCACTGTGAGGACCGAGTACCCGCACATCCAGGCCATACCTTCGTAGCTCTGCAACATCAGCAGCCTGTGGGCCAGAGACATAGAGGCGTGGTCCTTGCCCATCCAGTTTGGGCGGTCCACCAATGATTCCCGCATCGACGAACGTTCCCCCAGCTTCAGTGATAACTTGATCTATAGCCTGGGCTGTGCCTGGAGCTATGGCATTGCAATCTACAAACAGCAGAGATGCCCTGGTCTGGCGCAGAGCCGCTGCGATACGCTCAGCCAGTGCATAGGCTCTGACTGGTGGCAAGATCGAGAGCAGGATATCGGATTCTTGTACTATTACTGTGTCATCTGGCGCGTCGAGAATACCAGCCTCTTGTGCTAACCTGGCCGTGCGGGCGCTGCGATCTGCTAAACTGGTGATGACGCGCAGACCATGCTGAGATAACCGTGCCCCGATAGCATGGCCCATGTCGCCGGGGCTGAGGATGCCAATCGTCTGTATCTCCATATGTATTCTATCCTTTCGCTATGTTGTGTCAGCCTTGCAGAGCGCGATAGACCAGCCGTTGGAAGTGGCGTAGCGCCTTTTCCTGGTGCAGCATCAGCTTGCCTTGCTGGAAAAAGCCGGAATTCAGGCCGCGCTGCACCGACTCGCAGAGGATGGTATCTTCGTCCTGCACCTGGTCGATAAAGCTGGCGAAGTTCTCCTCATCCTCTGTGGTGACCTCATCGACAAAGCAGTAGTCGAAGATCGCGAGTGTCTTGCTGGTCTCGATGGGCAGGAAGAGGTTCAGCGAGAGATTGCCCGGCCCTGGATAGACGTTCAGAGTGAAGTTTGGCCAGAGATAGGCGTAGAAGCCATCCTTGACCTCGCCTGTCGTATCGTACAACTCTTTGTTGCCTGACCTTCCGGTCTCTTTTTTGGGGCCGCCCTGCGTTGAAAAATACTCGTATTCTTGAACCGTGTAGTTGTTCACATCGATGACCGAGCTAAAGCCAGGGTGGGCCACAGGACAATGGTAGCATTCCAGATAATTGTCCACCACCACTTTCCAGTTGGCGGCAATCTCATAGGTGCGCCGGACGCGTCGTTTGAGTCCACCCAGGTTCAGTCCTGTTGCCGCCAGCAGTTGGGGTAGCTCTCCCAGCACATCCTTGAGCGGAGCCGCATCTTTGTCCGGGTTGACAAAGATAAACGGCCCCCAGGTGTCTATCTGCGCGTTGAGCAATGGGAATTGTGTGGTATCGAAGCCCGCTTCATGCTTCATCCCTGGCGCGCTACGCAGCGTGCCATCCAGATTGTAGGTCCACGCGTGATAGTGGCATTGCAGCGTCTTGCGGTTGCCGCATGCCTGCAAAACTAACTCGGAGCCGCGATGACGGCAGACATTGATGAAGGCCCGCAGCGTACCCAATTCGTCGCGTGTGATCACCAGCGGCACATCACCGAGCGTGCAGGTAAAGAAGTCGCCCGGCTGCGTCACCTGCTCGATCAGCCCGACATACTGCCAGTTGTGGCGAAAGATACGCGCCTTTTCGCGTGCAAAGAAGGCCGGGTCCGTGTACCAATCTGCCGGGAGTGTGTAACCTTGAGCTAGCGACTCGCGCAGTTGCATATCTGAGATGTTGGAATGGGTTGTGGTGGTCATACGCTTTACCTCTTATTATTCCTCTTCTGTTTCTGCTATAAGATCAGCTATTTTGACGCCGAGAGCCTTCGCTAATTTTTCAAGTATAAAGAGTGTCGGTCGGGCTATACTCAGGATCATTATAAACTCTTTTCAATATGTTCATATCCACATCAGACAACATTGAGAGTTTTCCCATTGTCAGACCCCCAATGAATGCACAAGCAGTAGAAATTTCAAATAAAGTTAAAGCTCTCTCTGAAGGCCTTTCGAAGAAGAATCGGAGTAAAAATCACTATCAGAGCATTTTTAGTGAGCTCTATCGCCGAATATGTTTTCCCATGGGTTTTGCAGCCTGGAATTCAGGTATGCTGACGATGTAAATTTTGTCCTCGTCATCCCACTGAATGGCCATAGAATAGTGTTTAGAGTCGTTCATTTTTGTTCTCCCTTATTCACAATATGCACCGCCTTCCCCAGCGCGTGCTCAGCCGCCTCCAGCACGGTCTCGCTCAGGCCTGGGTGGGCGTAGAGGATCTCGCTCACGTCGGTCAGGGTGGCGCCCATCTCGATGGCAAGAGCGAGCTGGCCGATCAGGTCCCCTGCGCGTGGACCGACCAGGGTGGCTCCTAGCAGCGTGCCATCCGCGCTGGCGACGAGTTGCGCGACGCCGTTGTCGGTGCCGAGGGTCAGGGCGCGTCCGTTGGCGGCCAGGGGGAAGCGTCCAGTGACGATCTCAGCACCCTCTTCGGCAGTAGCACCGACCAGGGCGATTTCGGGCGTGGTATGCACGACCAGCGGCGTGACCAGCGGGGCGAACTGCACACGCTGACCGGCGATGACCTCGGCGGCGACTTTGCCCTGCTTGATAGCGCGACTGGCCAGCGCGGGTGTATCGCCGGTGCAGTCACCTACGGCGAAAATATGCGGCTGACTGGTGCGCTGCTGATTATCGACCTGGATGCTGCCGTGGGAACCAATCTGGATACCTGCCGCGTCGAGATGCAGCCCGGCGACACGTGGCGCGACACCCCGCGAGATGATCAGCGGACGCTCCTGAATATCTTGCACCTCAATCTTCATTTTCACGGAGATGTCCTGTTTGCGCATCCCGGCCTGGACGAGGCGCAGAGCCGCTGGATCAGCGCCCGCCAGCATGTGCGCGTTGGGTGAGGAGAGTGCGACTTTGACGCCCAGCCTCGCGAAGAGCGTGACCAGTTCCAGCGCGATATAGTCATCACCGGCGATGTGCAGGCTCGTGGGCAGTTCCGGTAGCGCCAGGGCCTGTTCGGGCGTCAGCACGCCCTTGCCGTCGTAGGGCAGCCCTTTCGCCGTTTGCGCCTCGGCCCCAGTGGCGATGATGCAGGCGTCGAACTTGAAACGTAGCGAGCCATGTTCGCCCTCAACGCGCACCTCCTGCTCGTTGATAAACCAGCCAGTGCCATGCACGTATTCGACATGGTTGGCGACCAGCAGACGCCGCACGCCCTCAGAGAGTCGCTGGACCACGCTCTGCTTCCAGGCCTGCATCTTACCCCAATCAAACGTAACACTCTCGCTGCTGATGCCCATCGCGGCCAGATCTTCACCACGCGCCTGGGCATAGCGTTCGCTGGCCGAGAGTAGTGCCTTGAGCGGGATACACCCCAGGTTCAGGCAGGTACCACCGGGTGTACCCGCGTCCACCAGCGTGACCTTGCGTCCCAACTGGGCTGCGCGAATGGCTGCCACGTAACCGCCGGGACCAGCGCCCAGGATCAGGATATCGACTGCGGTGGTAACATCTCCAACAACCATGCGTTTTCTTCTTTCTGTGAACTAATCAGCCAGGGTTTCTGTCTGTTCTTGTAGGATCTCGCTCAGCGGGCGAGCGTGACGCACATACGGGTTCAGCGTAATCAGTAGCGCCAGTCCAACGAAGCCCACTCCGAGGATTACTATCGTTTGATACGGGCTATAGGCTTGCAAGAGCAAGCCAGCGAGGGCCAGGCCCAGCGGCGCTCCACTATAGGAGATCAGGCGAAAGACGCTGTTGACGCGCCCCTGTAACTCGTCCGGGATCAGGAGACGCCGATAGCTGAATTGAGTGAGGTCACAGATCATCAGGACGACATAGATGAATGCGATAATCACGCTCAGCGCGATGATACTATGCGCGAGCAAGAGCAGGAACCAGAGGGCCGCCCAGAGCCAGTAGCCGACAATCATCACGCGCTGCAAGGTCAATTGTTGCGAAAAGCGCTCGGCCAGCACAGAGCCGATCATGCTGCCTACGCCATCCATCGCCAGTACCAGACCGATCATAAAGGGTGTGGCGTGCATGCTTCCTGCCAGGACGATGACGAGCAGGACAAGGCCATCAAAGAGCAGGTGAATGAGCGTGCCGGTGCAGGCAATGAAAAAGATCAGCGGCTGGTGCCAGATCCAGAGCAGGCCGACACGTATTTCGAGCCAGAGCTTCTCCGGCTTGTTTGCGCGTTCTTCCTGGAACTGTGTGCGCATCCAACTCAGCGAGAGCACGGAGGCGAGGTACGAGATGGCATCCAGCAGGAAAGGCACGAATTTGCCCAGGCTATAGATCGCGCCTCCCAGAGCGGGACCAAGCAGAAAGCCGACATTGCGCGCCATCTCGTTCTGGTTGGTCGCGGCGACAATCTGCTCTCTACCCACCACACGCGGCAGGCAGGCCACTTCCGCGAGGTCGAAAAAGACGAAAAATGTCCCTTCGACCAGCGAAACAAGGTAGAGTTGCAGAATCGTCAGGTGTCCCAGCGCAAAGGCCACGGGGATGCTGCCCAGGCTGAGTCCACGCACGCTATCGCAGATTTGCATCACGCGCTTGCGGTCCCAACGATCAATCAGCGCCCCGGCTGGCAGGCTCAGCAGGAAATACGGGATGAGGCGCATGGCCCCGATCAGGCCAGCCTGCGCGGGCGAGCCGGTCAGGGAGAGCGCCAGCAGCGGGAAGGCAATCAGCGAGAACTGCGAGCCGAGCAGCGAGACTACCTGCCCGCTGACCAGCAGCAGGTAGTCTCGGTTGCGCCGGAGCGAAGCTGGCTTGCTTGTTCCGACCTCTATGCTCTTTATGCTTCCTCTGTAGTGAACTCCTGAGCCGGAGTTCTCGCTGCCAAAGCGGTCAGGAGTGCCCTGTGTTGTGTTCGCTTCCTGATTGGTCGGCATGAATACGCTCAAATCATATCCAGCATAAGCTGCTGGGGGTTCTCAACCAGTTCTTTGAAGCGACCCAGGAAGGCTCCGGCCAGCGCGCCATCAATCAGGCGGTGGTCGAATGAGAGGGCCAGGGGCATGCGCGGCTGGATGATGATCGTACTATTGCGCACAACTGCCTTCTCCTCGATCTTGCCGACTGCCAGGATCGCCACTTCGGGATGGTTGATGATCGGGGTACCACTGCCGCCGCCGAAGCTGCCGACGTTGTTCAGAGTGAACGTACTGCCGCTCAGCTCATTCAAGGCCAGCGTGCGTTTCTTCGCGCCTTCGATCAGCCCCTCCAGTCGCGCCGCTATCTCTAACATGCTCAAGCTATCCGCGTCACGCAGGACGGGCACGAGCAGACCTTCCGGCGAGGCCGCTGCGACACCAATATGATACGAGTGTTTGTAGATGATCTCGCGCTTCTCTTCGTCCAGGCTGGCGTTAAAAATGGGAAAGTCTTTGAGCACGGGAATGAGCAGCTTGATGAGCAGTGGCATATAGGTCAGGCGCGTGCCACGTTTTTCCGCCGCTGGCAAGAGCGCCCGGCGCAGAGTCATCAGTCCACTGGCATCCAGTTCGTCGAAGGCCGTGGCGTGCGGGATGATACGCCACGAACGTTCCATATGTTCGGCGACGCGTTTGCGCAGTCCTGTTAATGGCTGGCGCTCATCCTCGGTGACTGGCTGGGCCTGCCTGCCTGCTGGCGTGCTTGCCCTCGCGGGTGTGGGTATTGCTGATGTACGCGTAGTATCGGGTGCTGGCCCTTGCGCGGGCGCGGCTGTGGCGCGTTCGGCGTGGGTGCGCACATCTTCGAGGGTGACGCGTCCATTGACGGCTGAGGGCGTGACCTCAGCGAGATCGATACCCAGCTCGAAGGCGAGTTTGCGCACGGCTGGCGCGGCCAGGACACGCGTGGGTGCCCCGGCTGGCTTGCTGGCGGCTACGGGAGCCTGCGCGGTTTCAGCGGACGTGGTTGTGGCTTGCGAGGTGCGCGCGTTTGTGCGGCTGCCATTGCTGGCCTGAGGCGCATCGTAGACCACCAGCACGTCGCCCACGTGAGCAGTCTGGCCGGCCTGGAAGCGCACCTCGCTGACCCGTCCGGCCACCGGCGAAGGAATCTCGACGATAGCTTTATCGGTCTCAACGCGCACCACAAGCTGATCGAGCTTGACGGTATCGCCCTCTTTGACCAACCATTCAACAATTTCAGCCTCGTGCATGCCTTCGCCAAGATCGGCAAGTTTGAGTTCGCTCATATCAGGGTTCCATTACTTCTTTGAGTGCCGCCAGCACTTTGCCAGGTGTGGGCACATAATAGTCCTCTACGCCCGGCACTGGGAAAGGCGTGTCGTAGCCGGTGACGCGTGCGACGGGTTTGGTCAGGGAGTAGAGGCATTTTTCGTTGATAATAGCGGTGATCTCGGCTCCGAGGCCGCCCGCGCGCGGTGCCTCGTGAACCACAACGGCGCGTCCGGTTTTCTCCACCGAGGCGACAATTGCCTCTTCGTCCAGCGGCCAGATAGTGCGCAGGTCGATGACTTCGCAGCTTACACCTAATTCTTGCTGCGCCTTTTTTGCGGCCTCCAGAGCCACATTGACCATCGCGCCATAGGCAAAAATACTGATATCGCTGCCCTCCTGCACAATGTTGGCCCGACCCAGCGGGATGCTGTAATGTTCGGCTGGCGTCTCCTGGCGGAAAGAGCGGTAGAGCTTGATATTTTCCAGGAAGAGCACGGGATCGGGATCAGCCACGGCTGAGGCCAGCAGCCCTTTGGCGTCATAGGGGTTAGAGGGAATGACGACTTTCAGACCGGGCGTTTGCAGGAAGACGCCTTCCAGACTGTCCGAGTGCATTTCGGGGGTGCGCACGCCGCCGCCATAGGGCGCGCGCACGACTAGCGGACAGGTGAAGGCCCCGGCGCTGCGATAACGGATGCGCGCCGCCTGCGAGACCAGCTGGTTCATGCAGACAAATATGAAACCGGCGAACTGAATCTCGGCGATGGGACGCAGCCCGTAGACCGCCATACCAACTGCCGTGCCCATAATGCCCGACTCGGCCAGCGGCGTATCGAAGACGCGCTGCTCGCCAAACTTCTCTTGCAGGTGCTCGGTGACGCGGAAGACGCCGCCGTTGGCCCCGATATCCTCGCCAAAGAGCACCACGCGTTTGTCTCGTTCCAGTTCCAGCGTCAACGCCGAGTTGATGGCTTCGATCATGGTCATCTGCATGGCTATTTCCCTTTCTCGTTGGCGTGGCGCAGCAGGTCGGCGCGCTGAGCCTGGAGACGCGGTGTGAGGTCGGCGGTCATGTGGTCGAAGAAGCTATCGGGCGCCATGTTGGGCATGTTCTCCGCGACAGTCACAGCCTCGTTGATCTCCTCTTCGATGCCCGCAAGCATCTTTTCGATCTCGGCCTCGCTGAGCAGATCGCGGGCGAGCAGGAATTTTTGGAAGCGCGCAATGGGGTCTTTACGCTGCCAGCCCTCGATCTCAGCAGCATCTCTATAGCGCGTGGGATCGTCGGCGGTGGTGTGCGCGCCGATGCGATAGGTGAGGGTCTCGATAAGGCTCGGTCCCTGGCCGGAACGCGCACGCTCAACGGCCTGGTTCATCGCATCGTAGACCGCCAGGATGTCGTTGCCATCGACCAGGTGCGCGGGTATGCCAAAGCCAACGCCACGCGAGGCGAAGCTGGTGGCCGCGCTCTGCATCTTGCGCGGTACGCTGATGGCCCAACCGTTGTTCTGCACAACCAGCACGACAGGCGTTTGGAAGACTCCCGCGAAGTTCAGGGCTTCATTAAAGTCGCCCTCGGAAGTCGCGCCGTCGCCACACACGCCCACGGCCACGGCGTTTTCACCGGCGATTTTTGCGGCCATGCCCAGACCAACGGCGTGCAACATCTGGGTGCCGATCACGATCTGATAGGGCAGACAGTGCGACTCGGCGGGCCAGTCAGCGGGGGTCATGCCGCGAAACGAATAGAGCATGGTCGCGAGCGGCACGCCTTTGACGATCAGCGAGGCGATTTCGCGATAGGATGTGGCTAGCCAGTCTCGCGCTTGCAGGGGAGCTGCCAGGCCGACGGCGCTGGCCTCCTGCCCGACCAGCGAGCCAAAGGTCGTGGCGCGCCCCTGTCGTTGCAGGGCGATGACTTTATTAGAGAAGGCACGCCCCATCTGCATCGAGCGATAGAGCGCCAGCATCCGTTCACTGCTGAGGTCGGGCAGTTCGCCGACTAGCTTGCCCTCAACATCGAGGATTTGATAAGGCATCAGGCCAGGATCAACTTGTTGTGTCGTCATTGAACACCTCCTTTATGGTCGTCTTTTTGCATAGAAAAGCTAGATAGATCAGGTATCCGGTTTTTCTATGCAAAAGATTGTCCCATGCTTATTCCGGGCGTGGGGGCCGCGAATAAATCAATTGTTTGATTGTATCAAGTATACGATTTTCCATCGCGGCGATATCATCCTTCGTGGCCATAGAAGCCATTTCAACTCGAATAGCAGCGATATCATCCTTCGTGGCCATAGAAGCCATATCAGTCCGAACGGCGGCGATATCATCCTTCGTGGCCATATTGGCTTCGATTTTTTCGAAACGAGCATTTGTTTGCTGCTCGTTTTGATGGTGATACTCTTCGAGTCGTGTGAATCTGGTAACTAAATCATCCGAAAGTGCTTTAATGTTGATATCAAATTGTTTGGAACTCGCAACCGTATAACGCGTTAACTCTTTAAGATCTGCTTCAATCTTATTAGAGCGCCTATCGGCTACCTCAAAATGTGTATCCATCTTGTCTAATCGAGCGTCAACGGCATCAAATCGAGCGTCAACGGCATCAAATCGAGCATCGTTTTTTCGCTCGGTTTGCAATTGACGTTCCTCACTTTGCTTGAAACCCGCGGTCATGCTCTGAGAAAGCTCTTCAACGCGCATTTCGATTTTATCGGAGCGCGCGTCCACTTTCTCAAAAAGGGCGTCAGTCCTTTGCTCGCTGTGCAGGTGACGCTCTGTATGTTCTCTAAAAATGCTGCTCATGTTGATTGATACTTCTTCAATACACGCGTGGAGGATGGTTACCATCCGCTCTTGCGCGCCGATTCTTGCCTCGATGGTTGTTGGTTGTACACTACTCATATGCAATCTCCTCCGCACTTAGCGCCGCCAATATCTGGCGGCCTGGCCCTGTTACAACATAACGATCCCCTTCAAGAGAAGGGATGTTCTAAGAGTATCATACAAACATTTTGCTGTCAATGCCCTTCTTCTGTTGTCTTGTGTATCTTTGCACGAAAATCATGAAACTACACAAGCTGTATTCTAGCCATGCATTCCCCGCTTTTTCAGGTGAGGAATGCATGGCCCTTTCTAGATACGCATTACGCGAAGAGCCAGGGCGCCTCTTGCTTGCGCTTCTCCTCATATGCCTTGATCTCATCACTGTGGCTCAAGGTCCAGCCAACATTGTCCAATCCCTTGAGCAGTGCCCCTTTGCGGAATGGATCGATCTCGAAGTGTATGACGCGCCCGCCAGGTGTCGTGACCGTTTGCGCCATCAGATCGACGCTCAACTGGTAGCCCTTGCTGGCCTCGACTTCGGCGAAAAGTTCACGCACGACGGCGCGATCCAGCGTGATGGGCAGCAGACCATTGTTGAAGCAGTTGTTGTAGAAGATGTCGGCGAAGCTCGGCGCGATCAGCACGCGAAAGCCGTAGTTCTGGATGGCCCACGGCGCGTGTTCACGCGAGGAGCCGCAGCCAAAGTTGTCTTCGGCCAGCAGGACGGTCGCGCCCTGGTAGCGCGGCTGGTTGAGCACAAAGTTTGGATCGGGCTGCGTGCCATCATAGTCGGTGTAGCGCCAGTTGGCAAATAGCGCCTTCTCGAAGCCGCTGCGCCTGATGGTTTTCAGGAAGCGCGCGGGCGTAATCTCGTCGGTGTTGACGTTGGTGCGATCCACGGGCACTACCAGGCCCGTGTGGGTGGTAAATGGTTGCATGGGTGGGTTCCTCTATCTCTACTGTTCGCGAATATCCACAAAATGCCCGGCGCAAGCGGCGGCAGCGGCCATTGCGGGGCTGACCAGGTGGGTGCGTCCGCCGCGACCCTGGCGACCCTCGAAGTTGCGGTTGCTGGTGGATGCGCAGCGTTCGCCCTCGGAGAGCTGGTCGCCGTTCATGGCAATGCACATGCTACAGCCTGCCTCGCGCCACTGGAAACCCGCCTCGCGGAAAATCTCGGCCAGACCCTCTTCTTCGGCCAGGCGCCGGACCTGCATGGAGCCGGGAACGACGATGGCACGCACGTTGGGCGCGACATGCTTGCCCTTTACATACTGTGCGGCCATGCGCAGGTCGTCCAGGCGCGAATTGGTGCAGGAGCCGATGAAAACGGTGTCGAGCTTGAGGTCGGTGATTTTCTGGCCTGCAGTCAGGCCCATATATTTCAGGGCGCGCTCGTAGGCCTTGCGCTGCTCAGGGTCGCTGACGCGCTCAGGGTCGGGTACCGCGCCGCTGATGTCGGTGACCATGCCGGGGTTGATGCCCCAGGTGACCTGCGGACCCAGGCCCTCAATACTGACCTCGTGGATGGCGTCGAAGCTAGCGTCGGGGTCGCTGGCCAGTTGTTTCCAGGCCGCAACAGCCCGCTCGAACAGTTCGCCTTTGGGAGCGTAGGGACGGCCCTTGATGTAGGCGAAGGTGGTCTCGTCGGGAGCGACCATGCCGGCGCGCGCGCCGGCTTCGATAGCCATGTTGCACAGTGTCATGCGCCCATCCATCGCGAGGGCGCGAATAGTCGAGCCGCTGAACTCGATGACATGCCCCGTCCCCACGCCTGTGCCCAGCTTGCCAATAATCGCCAGGGCCACGTCTTTCGCAGTGACGCCAGGGGCCAGCGCGCCTTCAACTCGAATATTCATGGTTTTGGGCCGTTCCTGCAACAGACACTGCGTCGCGAGCACGTGCTCGACCTCGCTGGTGCCGATGCCCATCGCGAAGGCGCCCATCGCACCATGCGTCGAAGTATGTGAGTCGCCGCAAACGATAGTCATGCCGGGGAGGGTGATGCCCTGTTCGGGTCCAATAATATGCACAATGCCCTGGCGCGCGTCCTGCATGTCGAAGAGAGTCACGCCGAATTCGCGCGCGTTCTGTTCCATTGTTACGATGCACTCTTCGCTAGCTTTATCCACCACATCCAGCATGCGTCTTCCCACCACGGTTGGCACATTGTGGTCCAGCACTGCGATGGTCGCGTCAGGCCTGTGTACAGGCAGGCCAGCGGCTCTGAGGCCCGCGAACGCCTGCGGCGAGGTTGCCTCGTGGACAAGATGCCGGTCAATGTATAATACGGTGGACTCTCCGGGCACCTGGCGCACGACATGCGCGTCCCAGATTTTGTCGAACATGGTCTTTCCCATTAACATTACTCCGTTGCTGAATGCGCTGAAGAGCAGCTTCCGTCGCCTGATCGCGCTACTATATACATGCCATCCCTGTGTGAGAGATTTTGTACCTATCTCATAATCTCATATAGAGCGTGATCTTTCAAGCGCCGATCCCTCCTTTCCCTGATGGCCGCGATAGTTTCTACCCGAAAGTATAGCGGTCATAGTATCGCTGTCCAATACCTGTTTCTTGTCGCAGTGATACCAATGGGGTATCACCAGATGGAATGCGTGCAGTGTTTGGATCAGGTTTCACTGCACAGTCAGCGTCACCATAAAGCTGGACTGATTGGCCTCAACCGCTGTGCCGGTTGCATCTGTGGCGCTGATAGTGACGACGGTGGTATAGGTACCCGCTTGCAGGCCTGTTGTGTTGACGCCGACGGTGAGCGTATCCGCTACCTGGGTGGATGAGTCGAGCTGACCGCTGGGTGGTTTCAGCGTCAGCCAGGAGGCCGCTGGTGCGCTGGCACTCTTCCAATGCAGGGGCCACGCGCAACTGCCAGCGCCCAGTACGGTCACGCTTTGTGTGGCCGGGTCGGGACCATTGACGCTGCCATTGAAAAGCAACGACCTGGCCGAGGGTTGGGCGAGCGTGCAGGGTGGCTGAACCAGCAGGTTGACAGCCACCGTTTGTGGACTGCCTTTGGCCGGGGTGATGTGCGTATTGGTGCCACTGAGGGTAATCTGGCCGCTATACGTACCGGGGGTCAGGTCTGGCGTGGCTACGCTGACCGTGATCTGGCTAGTTGAGCCGGGCGGCACGCTGCCACTGGCTGGCTCGACACTGAGCCAGTCGGTATTTGGCGTGGCGATGGTGCTGTGCCATTGCAGAGTGCTCCCACCGTTATTGGTAATCGTGAGCGCCTGCCCGGCTGGATTGGCCTGGGTTTGGATGGTGCTGAAGTTCAAGCTCAAGGGGGAAGTGTCCATCAGGGGTTCCGCCGCAGACGGATGAGGTTGCAGGGTGAGTTGGACGCTCACAATCGAAGTATTTTTGCCGGTCAGAAAAAGGATCTGGCCGCTATATCTCCCCGGCTTCAGGTTGGCGGTATTCACGCCGACGGTGCTGATACTGCTATTCAGGCCTTTGATCTGCCCACTTGCCGGGTTGAGTGTGATCCAATTGGCCGAGGGGAGCGCCTGCCAGTTTAGAGGAGCACCAGCGCAACTGCCGGACGCGTTCAACGTGAGCGCGTGCATACTGGGGTTGCTCTGGCCAGCGACGGCGGTAAAGCTCACATTGCCAGTACTGGCGAGCAGCCCACAATGCGGCTGGACGGTCAGCGCCACGCCTGCCAACTGGGGAGCGTCGTCGGCCTTTGCGTTATGGGCTGCGCGGAACGTCAGCAGGCTCATATAGGCCCCAGGTAGAAGATTCTGGCTGCGCGCGGTGAGGTGCAATTGTGTGCTCTGGCCTGGGGCAAGCGAACCGGAGCCTGGGTCGGCATCGAGCCAGGGTGTGCTGATACCGGCCAGATCGAACCCGGCCAAAGCGTGCCGCGCGCTGGCGTGGTTGTCTGACGCGGGTCCAGGTGTGCTTTGCAGAATGGTCGTGACAGCTTTGCCGCCATCGAGTGACCAGGAGAGCCGTTGCCGACCAGGATTGCTCAGTGTTATCACCTGCGTCATGGGTGTGGCGGAGCCATCCAGCGTTGTGAATGAGAGCAGAGGTGGAGCCAGAGAGATCATCGGACCGGCATTGGACGGCAGGCGTGTGACAGTCATGGTCACGTGCAGTTGTATCGGCGCCCCAACATTGGAAGAGAAGGTAATCGTGCCCTCGTGCTGGCCCGGTTGCAGGTGGCTGCGCTGTGCGGCGAGTGAGATTGTTTGTCCGCCGCCAAAAGTACCCTGGAACGGCGCGAGCATAAGCCAGGAGCGGTTACTGCTCGCGGACCATGTAATCGAGCCGCTGCCTGTATTGCGCAGCGTCAGCGCCTGCACGGTGTTCGCGTCCTGCACCGCGCTGCCGAGGTCCAGTATAGAGGAATCGAGCAGCAGATGCGGCGGACGCGAGATCCCCGCGTTATTCACCTGGAGCAGCGCGCTGGCGGTATCACGTGTTGCCACATCTTCAGCTACGATCAGGTGAAAGCCCCCGCCCCAGACGGTACTGACAGTAAAAGAGGTCGCGGCCTGGCCGTCGGCGTTGACTGTCAGGGTCGCGGGAGACGCGTCATCGGACAGACCTTGCTGAATGTCGCGTGTCAGCACCACGCTGCTCAGCCGGGCGAAGTGGATGAGCTGGACTGAGACAACTTCGCCCGAACTGGCCACGCTGGTGGAGAGGATCAGTGTCGGTGGGCCGCTCTGAGCCGGGTGCTGCTTGTGTGTGGTGTGAAAAGCGAGGGTGAGTAGCAATCCGTTTAACAGCAGCGCGCTCAGGGCCAGCATAATCACGCCGACAAAGATCAGGCGCCAGATTGTGAAGCGGCGTCGCTTAGATTGGATCGTGGGATAGGGCAGCGTGGTGTGCTCTTCCAACTGGACTCGTTGGATGTCAGCCGCCTCAATATCAGCGGCCTCGGCAGCCGTGGGTAGTGAACGTGCGATGAAGGGATCGATGGCGTTGGCCCAGAGATCTGGCTCTGGCGCTTTAGTTTTCTCCCACGGGCAAAGATCCGTGGAGTTAGGATCGGCGCTCTGTTGCGGGTAGATCTCCTGATCCGGCTGGGTATCGAAGGCCGAGCGGCGTGGTTGATTGAGGGAAGGCGTGCTGGTTCGCTGGATATCCACCGATATATCGTGCAGCGGGGCCAGACGCGACACGCGCCGCAAACGTTTGCTGTTCGACTTTTCCTCATCCTCGATCCAGCGCGCAGCTGCGCGCAATTTCGCAGCAGTCTGCTCGCTACTGACAAAGCGGCCAGGGTTGTTCTGAGCATCCACGTCTTCGGCAATCGGGGGATCGGCATCCACAAAAGGCAGAGGGATGCCCCCCAATTCTTCTGACATAAAGAGGCCAGCCACGGTAGCGTTGGGATCAGTATTTCCTCGTTGATAGAGCCGCTGCGGGTCTGTCTGACATGCTTCGCAACAGAGAGCGTTTTTCGCACAGGGCTTGCGGCACTGAATACACTGGCTCATGGTTTTCTACTCTTCTGGACAACGCGGGGGTTTTTCCCTTCCCACAAAACACAGCATTTTCTCAATAGAATATATAGATAAGCGGCTTTCCAGGCTATGACCATGCATTCCGCACTATATAGAACGGAGAAACCAGCGTTTTGTCACATCAAGCAGGCAATAAAGCCATAGAAGCAGTGCAATAAGAGTCAGGCGCTCTCAAAACAGATCAATTTCAAAGGTTAGTATTAAGCAACTATAGGACGCAATGATGCATATTGGCGCAAAATTATGGAAGACTAATCTTCTTGAATGCATTTGAAAAGACTTATCCACAAATTATCCACATGTGGATCGAGAAATTGGTGAAAAATACCCTTTTCGTTGTGGGTGAATTGATGCTATAATGGAGTGGGGAGAAGTGGGGCATTTTGGGGAATTAGGAAGCTGCATAGCAGGTTGCGGCGGTGGAGTGGGGAGAATGGGTCCGGCCAGGGGACGCAAACGCGTAGTCTGGAGACTCACTAGAGGCCGTCGGAAACACCTGTATGCGGGAGAGAAGCACTGGCGTTATGTTTCTGGGAGAGTACGAACATACCCTTGATGCGAAAGGGCGACTGGCGGTTCCGGCGAAGTTTCGCGGGCAGCTAGAGCGCGGCGCAGTTTTGAGTAAAGGGATGGGCCGGTGTTTGTCGGTTTATACGATGGCGCGCTGGGAAGAGAAATCGGCGGATCTCGTGGCAGGAAAAAGCGACGAGGAATTGCGCGATTTTGAGCGCCGTATTTATCCAAGTGCCAGTGAAGTGGAATTAGATGCCCAGGGGCGTCTGGTGATCCCCGCGAAGTTACGTGAGTATGCCGGTCTGAGTGGCGAGGTCACGGTGGCGGGCGTGCGCGATCACGTTGAGATCTGGGATCGGGCAAACTGGCGTGTGTATCAACAACGACTGGATGCGGAGGGCGGCGTGCCTTTCTAAGCCAATACTATGCAGATGTTGAGGGAAGAGCCAACGATTGTACGCGTGCGGCTCAGTGATGCATCCTCAACCTGGCCCGTGTCAGATCAGGCGAATTGATGCGGGTGATACAGGAGTCTCTCAAGACTTCTGAGGCTTGAAACAGATAAAATATATGCAAATACAGCATGTCCCGGTGATGCTAGCAGAGGTGTTGAAGTTTCTTCAGCCAGAGCCTGGTGGATGCTATGTGGATGGCACGCTGGGTGGAGGTGGTCACACTGCCGCCATCCTGGCACGTTCGGCTCCACAGGGTAAGGTGCTGGGGATCGATACCGATGCTCTGGCTCTGGCGAGGGTGCGTGAGCGGCTCGCGGATGAGGTTCGCGAGGGTCGTTTGCTCCTGGTGCAGGGGAACTATTCAGAGATAACCCGGCTCGTTGAACGGGAACGCTTTGGCCCCGTGCAGGGAATTGTCCTGGACCTGGGTTTTTCGTCGGATCAGATGGATGATCCCACGCGCGGTTTCTCTTTTAGCGCGGACGGCCCGTTAGATATGCGCTTAAATCAGGAGAGCGAGCTTGCGGCAGCGGACCTTGTGAACACGGCCAGCGAGCAGGAGCTCGCAGATATATTTTGGCGCTACGGGGAAGAGAATCGCTCCAGACAGATTGCTTGGCGGATTGTTCGCGCGAGAGAGAAGGGCGCAATTACGCGTACCTCTCAACTGGCGCAACTGGCCGCGGCAGGCGTTCCTTATAAGCCGGGGATGATTCATCCGGCTACGCGCGTTTTTCAGGCATTGCGCATAGCAGTCAATGCCGAATTACAACACCTGGAAGCGGTGCTTCCACAACTATTGGAGATCTTGCTGGCAGGCCAGGCGGCGGCTGGCAGTGGGTCAAGTGGCGGGCGAATGGTGATTATCTCTTTTCATTCGCTGGAGGATAGGATGGTGAAAGGATTTATGAGACGTGAAGCGAGTAATTGTATCTGCCCACCAGGCATACCCGTCTGTGTGTGTGACCATCGGGCGCGTTTACGCCTGCTTACCCCGAAACCGGCGATCCCGACACATGAGGAGATTGCCGCGAACCCCCGCGCGCGCAGCGCCAAAATGCGGGCTGCCGAAACGCTTGTGAACCTGTCGTAGTGCGTCCAATGAAGCCGTTTTGTATGGGCAAAAGTATCTGGGCGCCCCTATCAGGGCGACTCTTGAGAGTTTGAGGAGACAGCGGTGAATCATTATCACCCTGTTAACGAAGGAACGTGTGTGTATGAAGAGTTTGCGTCAGAGTGGAAGCATGCGCCAACCAGTCAGGCTGATCCAGGCTGTCAGGCGTCGCCAGCTTCCCCCTTTTCTGTTTCGCATGGGACCGGTGACGTTGAGTATGTGCAGCGTGTTGCTGATTAGTTTTATGGCCATTCTTTATCTTTCACAACTCGGCCAGGCTGTTACGACCAATCAGCAAATTCAGGATTTGCATACGCAACAGACGACGCTGCAACGTCAGAACAATGATCTGGTGAATACGGTGGCTCAGGAGCAGTCGCCCGCGTATATTGCCGCGCGTGCCGCAGCGATGGGCCTTGTACAGGCAACAGCGCAAAATTCGCGCGTGGTGGTGATTCCGCGTCTGAAGATGCCAGGCAATGGGTTACAGGATAATCAGCCATAAAAGCAGGGAGGAGGCCAGGAGATGAATCCAGCATTACAGCGCGCCCGTCATCGGCAAATGGTCATTTTCTTGCTGACCTGCTCCGGGATGCTCCTGCTGTTGGGACGGCTCTATTACTGGCAGGTGCTTCAGGCGCACAGCGGGTATAATCTGGCCCAGCTCGCCAATGACGAGCATGTGCAGAATCGTCCCCTGGATGCTCAGCGCGGGATTATCTACGATAGCCAGGGGCATATTCTGGCCACGGACGTTGTGCGCGACGATGTATACGTTGAGCCGCACCAGTTCGCTATCGATCACGCGGCCAATCCTGCGAGCGACCTGAATGACCTGATCCAGGGGTTGCATCAAGTGCTGCCCACGGTGGCGGTTTCTGACCTCCAGACTGATTTTGCGACGGATAAGGGGGCTATCCGTATCGCCGTGCATATCGACCCGGCCCAGAGTCAGCAGTTGCGCGAGTCGCGCCTGGGAGATGTCTTTCTCTATCCGCGCACCTGGCGCACGTATCCCGCTGGAACGTTGGCGGCGCAGATTCTAGGCTATGTTACTCAGAACGATAGCGCGAATACCGGCGTGTATGGCCTCGAAGGGCAGTACAACGCCCTGCTTGCCGGTCATCCTGGCAGTTTGCAGGCGGAGACCGATCTGCAAGGCAATCCGCTGACCGTGGGTGTCGATACGCAGCAGGCACCGCTGGCCGGGGCGAACCTGACCCTGACCATCGATAGCAATATCGAGTATATGATCGAGACGGAGCTGGCGCAGACGGTGCAGAATCTACAAGCCGAGAGCGGCTCTGTGGTGGTGCTCAATGCGCGCACCGGCGCAGTGGTGGCGATGGCGGGCTATCCGACCTTTGACCCGAATCAGTATGGTCAGTATTACAAGCAGCAGGGATGTCTGAATACCGAACAGGTCTACTTTAATCCAATCCTGTATTGCGCGTATGAGCCGGGTTCGACAATGAAGGCTGTGACGATGGCGGCGGCTCTGGATCAGGGTTTGATTACGCCGGATACCACCCTGCAAGATCCAGGATGCATTAGCTTTAATGACGCACCAGATGTGTGTAACTGGGAAGACCTGGCCTATGGGAACGAGAGTATGACCCAGGTGCTGATCCACTCGGCCAATGTGGGCGCATCGCATGTGGCGCACGATATTCTGGGGGTGAATCGTTATTATCCCTATCTGGCACGCTTCGGCTTTGGCCAGCCAATTGGCATTGATGGGCCAGAGGAGCCCGGGTACTATCGCGTGCCCTGTGGGCACGGCTGGTCACCCTGCAATAAGGATTGGACCATGAGCGATCTGACGCGTCAGTCCTTTGGGCAGAGCATTCTGGCCACGCCGTTGCAGATGGCTCAGGCGTACCAGGCTATCGCTAACGGGGGCGTGATGATGCAGCCGTACCTGGTCTCGAAAGTAGACAAAAATGGGCAGGTCACGCTGATCCAGCCGCAGATCAAGCGGCGCGTCATCAGCCAGCAGGCGGCCCAGTTGCTGATCTCGATGCTGACGCAGGCGGGTCAGTATGGTTCAGCCAAACTGGCTCAGGTGCCTGGCTATAGTATCGCGGCCAAGACGGGTACGGCGACGACTCAGGGCATCTCGGCTGACCAGACTGAGGCGTCGGTGGCGGGCTTTCTGCCGGCGTCGAATCCGCAGTTCGTGATCCTGGTTAAAATAGATCGGCCCCAGAAGCAGATCTATGGCAGTACTGCCGCGGCGCCTCTCTGGGGGCAGATCGGCCAGCAGTTGATGGCGTCCTATAACGTGCCGCCAGATCTACAGCAATAGTGTTGCGTTCTTGTTCATGAGGTAATGTATATGCAATCATCCAATGAAGACAAAAAACGCGCCGACGCACAGCCGGAGTCGGAACTGAGCGAAATCTGGCAGGCTTTACTCGGCCAGCACTCTGGCGACATCAAAACGGCCAGGATCGATCCCACTGCTCAGGTGCAGCCCCTGAGCAGCGATCCCTGGAACATCCTGCTCAATGCACAGGGGATGCAGCCGGTGGACCTGCAAAAAGTTCGTTTGCAAGATTTACGGACGCTGCCACAGAACGATCCTGAGATTGAGCAGGCACTTGATCTCATGCGTGAGGATACTGGTCAGTAGCCAGATAAACCTGAGAAGTAATCCAAGTATACTTGAAAATGTGTTCAAAAGCAAGCTGTAGAAGAGGATAGGAATGCCGCGAGAGAGCCGTAGACAAGCGTATCAGGAGCGCCAGGGGGACAGCTCACGACCCCCCACTGTGCGTTCGCCCGCGCTGGAGTCCGCTGAGCAGCGCCGTAAGGCGGTGCGAGAGCGCCAGGCTCTGGGAGCGAGCGGCGCGCAGTCGCGTGGCAAGACCGCAACAGCAAGCGAGAGCCGCCTCTATGCCGCCGAGTCGTCGATGTCGCGTCCGGTCCTGCCACGCCTGAAAAAACGCGGACTGAACGCTACAACGAGCAGTGCTCGCGCGGGACTGACGATGGGTTGGCGTGGCAACAATACGCTGCACAAGCCACAGACGCAAGCGGCGGCTCCTGAGGTCATCAGCGCGGAGGAGCAGCAGACATTGGCACAGTTGGAGATGAGCCTGCCGCGAGTCGCGGGCAAAATCGACTCTGTGATGCTAACCGCTGTGCTGGCCCTGCTGTGTATCGGCGTGGTCATGGTCTATAGCGCCAGTTCGTTTCTCGCGGCCCGTTACCAGGGGGATGCGAGCTACTACTTCCAGCGCGAACTGGTCTGGGTCTGCGTGGGTCTTGTCGCTATGCTGGTGACGATGCGCGTCGATTATCGCTACTGGCGGCGTTTCTCGCTGGCTGGCATGCTGGTGATTCTACCGCTGCTGGTGATTGTGCTCAAGTTTGGGGTTACGGTCTACGGGGCCTCGCGCTGGCTGGCCATCGGTTCGTTTCTCTCGTTTCAGCCGAGCGAGCTAACCAAGCTAGTACTGGCGTTGTATATCGCTGACTGGCTGGCGCGCAAGGGCAACCAGGTGGGGACGTTTCTCTACGGTCTAGCACCGTTCGTGATCCTGGTGGGCATCGTGCTCGGCCTGGTCATGCTGGAGAACGACATGGGCACGGCGATCATCATTGCCGGCATCGCGACGGTGATGTTCTTCACGGCTGGCGCCAACATCACGCAATTCTTGCTGGCCCTGGCCTGTGGCGGCCTGATCTTTTTAAAAGAGGCATTCAAGGGCTATCGCTATTATCGCCTGGCCGGATTTCTCAATCCGTTCAACGATATCACAGGCATTAACCTTCAGCTCTACCAGGGGCTGCTGGCGTTTGGCTCTGGCAACTGGTTTGGCCTGGGCCTGGGGGCCAGTCGGGAGAAGGCCGGCTATCTGCCCTTTCCGTTTACCGATTCGATTTTTCCGATAGTCGGTGAAGAACTGGGTTTTCTCGGCTGCGCCCTCGTTGTCATCTTGTTTCTGTGCCTGGCCTTCCGGGGCTTCCGGCTGGCCAGGCGTTCGCAGGATCTCTATGGGGCGCTGCTGGCAACGGGCCTGACCACGTGGTTGATCTTGCAGGCGTTTATTAATATCGGCGCTAACACAGCAACGATTCCCTATACTGGCGTGCCTTTGCCGTTTATCAGCTTTGGCGGGTCGTCGATCATTGTCTCGCTGGCGGCGGTGGGCATTCTGCTCAACATCTCGCGCTACATCCAGGCGCCTGAGATGTCGGCGATCAAACGGTATACCACGAATTTTCGGAAAAAGGCGTAGAGGAGTGGTGTGGAAGGGTGACTCTCAAATTTGTATGAATCACGCAGGAGAAACAAAAGGCTCCTGGGGGTTGAAATTATGCGAGTAATTGTATCGGGCGGAGGCACCGGTGGGCATATCTATCCAGCTCTGGCGGTGGCGACGTGCCTGCGCTCACAGTACGGAGCCGAGGTGCTGTTTCTGGGTAGCGACGATGGCCTGGAGACGCAGCTTGTGCCGGCGGCTGGCCTGCCCCTGGCGACGATCAAGGCGGGCAAGCTGCGGCGCTACATCTCCTGGCAGACCGTCAAAGGCGTGATGCGCGTGCCCTTTGGGGTGGTACAGGCAGTCGAGGTTGTGCGCCAGTTTCGCGCGGACGTGGCTTTCACTAGCGGCGGCTATGTCGCGGTCCCGGCTGGGCTGGCAGCGTATCTCAATCGCGTGCCGCTGCTCATGCATCAGCAAGATGTGCCGCCCAACCTGTCGAATAAACAGGTGGCGCCGCTGGCGACGAAGATCTCGGTGGCCTTTGAGGATTCGCTGGCCTACTTCCCGGAGCACAAGACGCTGCTGCTGGGCAATCCGATGCGCCAGGAGATCCTTGCTGTTCGCCAGGTGGCGCCAATGATTGCTCGCGCGCGCTTTGGCCTGGCCGAGGACCAGCCGATGCTGCTGGTGACGGGTGGCAGCCAGGGGGCGCGCCATCTCAACCAGGTGGTCTGCCAGGCCTTACCGCAGTTGCTGGAGATCTGCCAGGTTTTGCAGATCAGTGGCAAAGATCTGTATCAGGAGACGCTTGAGCAGTCCAACGCGGCGCTGACCGCGAGCGATCCAGCGCTGAACGCGCGCTATCGCCTGGTGCCGTATCTGAACGAGGAGATGCCAGCGGCTTTGCAGGCGGCGGACCTTGTGCTCTGCCGAGCCGGGGCCTCGACGCTGAGCGAGCTGGCCACGCTGGGCAAGCCTGGCCTGCTGGTTCCGCTGCCACCAGCTATCGGTAGTTCGCCACAGGAAGCAAATGCGGCCATGTTTGAGCGCAAACGGGCGGCAGTGGTCATTAAAAATGCGCAACTCGAATCGCAATTTCTTGCAGAACGAGTAAAATATATAATGACATCCCCCGAAATTCTAGCGTTGATGATGGAATCGGCCCGTTCTCTGGCCCGTCCCCAGGCAACGCAGGAAATTGTGGATGCGTTGATTACAATAGCCAGGGTAAAAATAGAAAAATGAGACAAACTGGATATAGACAACTAAAAAAGATGCGATTGCATTTTATGGGCATCGGCGGCCAGGGCATCTCGGCGGTGGCGCAGATGGCGTTGCAGGCGGGTGCGACGGTGAGCGGGTGCGATCAGGCTAGCTCGGCCACGACAAAGATGTTGCAGCAGTTAGGGATACCGGTTGAGATTGGGCATAGCCCCGCTCATCTGGCTGAGGCGGACGCGTTGATCTACGTCCCGGCGGCGGTGGCTTATAACCCCAACAACCCGGAACTGCTGGCGGCGCGCGAACGGGGTTTGCTAGTCATGACCTGGCAGGAGATGCTGGGGCAATGGCTGGACGGTTACTGCCTGCTCTCGGTCAGCGGCGTGCATGGCAAGGGGACAACCACCGCGATGCTGGCCCTGGCCCTGCTGGACGCGGGCCTGGACCCGACCTGCGAGATTGGAGCGGTGGTGCCGAGGTTTGGCGCGAACTATCGCATCGGCCAGAGCAGCTACTTTGTGAACGAGGCTGATGAGTTTAATAACAATTTCTGGCACTATCATCCGCGCGTGGCCGTAATAACCTCGATAGAGTTTGAGCATCCAGAGTTCTTTGCCGACTATGCTGAGTATCTGGCCTCTTTCGAGCATTTTGTACGCGGTATGGATCTCGCGGGCGACTGGCCCTTTCCGGCGACATTACTGATCAATACGAACAGCCCCGGCTGCCTGGAACTGCGCCAGCGTCTCGGCGACTGGTCCGGGCGCATCCTCACCTACGCGGTTGAGGAGGGTGAGCAGCGGGTCGAGGCCGATTTTGTAGCCTGTGATCTGCACCTGGATGGTGAGACGAGCTTTCGGGTGCGCGCGAAGACGGCTCAGAGCGGCCTGGAGGGGCGCGTTATTAGCCTGAAGTTGCCAGGCGCGCACAATGTCGAAAATGCGTTGGCGGCCCTGAGCGCGGCCACGCTGGTTGGGATTGATCCCGCCGTGACTAGCGCGGCCATCGAAGGCTTTGGCGGGACGCGGCGGCGCTTTGAGATACGCAACGAGGAGCCGCTGACCATCGCGGGTGAGACGCGCGATGTGCTACTGGTAGACGACTACGCGCACCATCCCACGGCCATCGCGCGCACGTTGAATGCAGCGCGGCGGCGCTATCCCGGACGGCGTTTAGTCGCGGTCTACCAGCCGCATATGTATAGTCGAACGCTGACCTTTTTTCATCAGTTTCTCACAGCCTTTGACGAGGCGGATGAGGTGATTATCGTCGATATCTATCCCGGTCGCGAGCACGACAGCGGCCAGATACACGCGCGCGATTTGGTCGCGGCCCTGCAACAGCAGCCGCGTTTCGCGCAGTCTGACTCGTGGATCATGCACGGGGGTAGCGCGCGCGAGACCGCCAGATTGTTGCGCCGAACCCTGCGTTCAGGTGACCTGGCGCTGATTATGGGTGCGGGCGATATCTATCAGGTGACTGAAGAATTATTAAAAGAAAGTACCAATAACTAGATCGAGGATCGGAAGCATGACATTTGCAGCAGAACAGGTGTATCAAGAGCTACACTCGCGCTACCAGGGACGTGTGCGCCGCAACGAGCCACTTTCGCGCCACGGCACCTTTGGGGTGGGTGGCCCCGCCGATGTGTGGGTCACCCTTGAGACGCCGGAGGAGGTGCTCGATCTGGTCGGCCGCTGTATGGCCAATTGCTGGCCGTTGCTCCTGCTGGGCAATGGCACCAATGTCCTCTATGCCGATGCCGGTGCGCGTGGAGTCGCGGCCCGTCTCGCCCTGAACGCCTACACAATTGAGGATCATGGAGACGGGACGGCCCTCTTAGTCGCGGGTGCTGGTGTGAGCTGGCCGAAGC